>NZ_DASQPW010000120.1:0-5026 GCF_035643755.1 Stackebrandtia sp.
GTCTCGGCCGCCGCCGGCCGCGGCCCCCGCCGCGCCCGGCTCCACCTGAAACGCATCGACCCCTGGTCGGTCATGAAGTTCTCCTTCGCGGTGTCGATCGTCCTGTTCATCGTGATCATCGTCGCCACGACGGTGCTCTACATCGCGCTGGACGCCATGGGTGTCTTCGACAGCGTCAACGAACTCCTGGTCTCCCTCGTCGGCGGCGGCAGCGGCGGCAACGGCGCCTCCTTCCAGTTCACGGCCAAGGGCGTGATCCTGGTATCGGCCCTGCTCGGCCTGATCAACATGGTGCTGTTCACGGCGTTGTCGACCCTGGGGGCGTTCATCTACAACGTGTGCGCCGACCTGGTCGGGGGCATCGAAGTCACCCTGGCGGAAAAGGAATAGCGCCAGAAGGGACCCGGCGCCGAGAATGGCGTCGGTGTCAGGTAATCTTGCCTGTCGTTGCGGTAAGCCAGACCGCAATCGACGCAAGGCATGCGCCTATAGCTCAGTCGGTTAGAGTGCCGAGCTGATAACTCGGAGGTCGGTGGTTCGAGCCCACCTAGGCGCACGAAAGCGATGAGCGGAGTGTGTTCTGCAAGGCAGAACCGCTTCGCTTTCGTTATTTCTGGCTCGCTTCGCTCGCCGCCACGGGGCGCTGCCCCGTGCTCCCCGCTCAAGGGGGCCGCGGCCCCCTTGAGAATCCCCGCGAGGGCCGGTGTGGCTAGCCGACGTCGAGCAGGAAGCTGGGCGCCCACCAGTAGTCGGACAGCGGCTGGGGCGGGCGCTGGTCGGTGAAGCCGGCGGCGGCGAGGTCGGACAGCCAGTCCGCTATGGACTGTTCGTGGTGGACGGTGTCGGGGTCGAAGTAGCCGAACATGATGGGCATCAAGAAACCCTGGGCCACGGTGTCGCCGTCGGCGTCGTATTCCGCCAGGCCCCGTTCGTAGCGGGTGGCGACGTAGTCGAACCACTCGGGTTCGCAGGAGCGCCCGGGGGTCAGGTCGAACTCGGCGATCAGCAGGCGCGCGGCATGTCGCCGCAGCCAGGTCAACACCTCGAGGCGCTCGGCGCGTTCCACGTTGTGGAGGGCAAAGGTTGACTGGGCAAGCTCCCAGCGGGTGTCGGGTGGCCAGGCGTCGACGCCGCGGGCGAGTTGCTGGACCGTGGCGTTGGCCGAGCGATGCGCGATGCCGCGTTGGGACAGGGCCTGGCCGGTGGAGTCCAGCAGCGCCGTCGACGGCTCGAGCAGATCGACGTCGGTGACGGCGGAACCGTCCAGGGCGGGCAGCAGGGCCAGACCATCCCCGACACCGACGTCGAGCAGGCGGACGGGGCGGTACTGGTCGTAGCGGTCGCGCAGGGCGGCGCTCAGCGCCGCGTACATCGTCACGTTGCCGCCGCCGCGAATGAACGCCGCGAACCCCTCGGGCTGGGTGTAAACGCGTTGCCGCCCCGACTTGCCGACCCTCGCCAGGTACGTGGACGCCGCTCGGTAGAGACGGGAGTCGGGGTGTTGGGCCGCGGCCGTGGCGGCGTAGGTCGCGGCCGCCTCGTCTCGGCCGCGCGCGAACGCCAGCACCGCCAGGTAGAACCAGTCGCGCGCCGTGTGGCAATCGGCCGCCAGGTTTTCGACGTCCTCGCCGTCGACGAATCCGTCCCACAGCCGCCGCGTCACTCGAACGCCTCCTCGGGCGCGAAACCAACGGCGCCGTCGAGGCTCTCGCGCAGGATGTCGGCGTGCCCCGCGTGTCGGTTGGTCTCGGTGAGCACGTGGACCATGACATTGAACAGTTTCACGTCGGGGCGTGGCCACCACGGGACGTGGCCGGGTGCGTCGAGAGTCAGCGCCTCGATGGTGGCGTCGGAGTGTCTCCACACGCGACGGTAGCGGCCGACGATGTCAGCGCGCGTCTCGTCGTCGGAGGCCGTGAAGTTGTCACCGTGCGCCTCGTCATCCCAGCGGGGCGTCGGTTCGGGAAACGGGCGACCGAAAACCTCGCCAAGGTAACGCGACTCCGTTATCGACAGGTGCTTCACCAGCCCGAGCAGATTGGTCCCCGTCACGGTCAACGGGCGCCGTACGTCGGCATCGGCCAGGCCGTCCAGCTTCCACAGCATCGTCTTGCGGACGCCGCGCAGGTAATCGTGCAGATAGGACTTGGCGAACTCGTCATCCATGCGGGCCAATCCTGCCACGCCTCAGCCGACCGCCGCCTTGACCAGGGGGAGGGTGCGGTACGGGATCTGTTCGGCGAGGGCGATGACGGTGGAGGCGCGGACGACGCCGGGGCTGGAGACGATGCGGTCGATGACGCGTTGGAGGTCGGCGTTGGTGTGGGAGACGATGCGGCACATCAGGTCGCCGGTGCCCGTGACCGTGTGGGCCTCGAGGACCTCGGGGATGGAGGCGAGATGGCGGGTGACGGGGTCGTGGCCCGCGACCTGGCGGATCTCGAGGGTGACGAAGGCCGTGACCGTGAAGCCGAGGGCCGTGGGGTTGACCTCGGGGCCGAAGCCGCGGATCACGCCGCGGGCCGTGAGCTTGTCGAGGCGGGCCTGGATGGTGCCGCGGGCGACCGACAGGCGGCGGGCGCATTCCTGGACGCCGATGCGGGGTTCGGTCGACAGCAGGGAGATGAGGCGGGCGTCGAGGGTGTCGATGCGTGGAATGGTGGACATGTTGACTAGCTTATGGGCGGGGTTGGGGGGCGATGTGTGCAAGATGGCCAAGATTTTGGGGCACTCTTGCTCAATCGAGGGTTGTCGATGATGATCATCGCAGTCTGGTGAACGCACGCTCGGAATGGAGGCGGTTGTCATGGTCGACACCGTGATGAATGAGGGTCAGCTGGTCGGCGCGGTCGAGCACGACATCTCTAAGGACGACTTCCCGATCAAGGGCTGGGACCACGTCAGGTTCTATGTGGGCAACGCCAAGCAGGCCGCGCACTACTATTCGACCGCCTTCGGCATGACCCGGGTGGCGTACCGCGGGCCTGAGCAGGGTTTTCGGGACCACGCCGAGTACGTGTTGCGCTCCGGCGGGGTGACGTTCGTGTTCGTCGGCGGCGTGACCGCCGAGGCCGAGGCCACGAGGCATTACGCGCGGCACGGCGACGGGGTCATCGAGGTGGCGCTCGAGGTGCCCGACGTCGACGACAACTACGCGTTCGCGATCAAGCAGGGCGCCACCGGGATCGCCGAGCCGCACGACATCACCGACGAGCACGGCACCGTGCGGGTGGCGTCGATCGCGACGTACGGGGAGACCCGCAACGTGCTGATCGATCGCTCGAAGTACGACGGGCCGTTCCTGCCGGGGTATGTGGCGGCGAAGCCGATCGTGGATCGCAGCGCGGCCATCGAGTCGGGGCGCGAGCCGAAGCGGTACTTCCAGGCCATCGACCACATTGTGGGCAATGTGGAGCTGGGCAAGATGCTGGACTGGGTGGAGTTCTACCAGCGGGTGATGGGCTTCACCAACATCGTGGAGTTCGTCGAGGACGCCATCGCCACCGAGTACTCGGCGCTGATGAGCAAGGTGGTGGCCAACGGCACCCGCAAGGTGAAGTTCCCGATCAACGAGCCCGCCGAGGGCAAGAAGAAGTCGCAGATCGACGAGTACCTGGAGTTCTACGGCGGGCCCGGCGTGCAGCACATGGCCTTGGCGACCAACGACATCCTGGCCAGCGTGGACGCCATGCGGGCCAACGGGGTGGAATTCCTGGAGGCGCCCGACTCGTACTACCAGGACCCCGAGCTGCGGGAGCGGATCGGCACCGTGCGGGTGCCGATCGAGGAGCTGCGGAAGCGTTCGATCCTCGTCGACCGCGACGAGGACGGCTACATGCTGCAGATCTTCACCAAGCCGATGCAGGACCGGCCGTCGGTTTTCTATGAGCTGATCGAGCGCCACGGCTCGCTGAGCTTCGGCAAGGGCAACTTCAAGGCGCTGTTCGAGGCTCTGGAGAAGGAGCAGGAAAAGCGCGGCAACCTGTAGCGACGCGGATCGGCCCGGCGGGTTTGGAACAATTCGATCAATGAGTGATATCGAAGCCGGATGGTACCGCGACCCGGCCGCACCCGAGATGCAGCGCTACTGGGACGGCGAGCAGTGGGTCGGCAAGGCCGTGGGCGTCGACGAGACGCCCCCGGACCAGCCCGAGCCGCTGCCGCCGCCCGCACCGACGGAGCCGGTCGGGCCGGTGCCGCGGCGACCGTCCGGCGACGCCCCGGCGGGCCCGTACCCGGCGATGGTGTTCGGGATGGACAAGCGGGCGCTCGCCAAGCTGTTGCGCGGGCGGGTCCCGGCGAACCCGGGGCTGCGTTTCGTGGCGCGGCTCATCGACATCGTGATCGTCACGGTGATCGCCGGGATCGTCAACGGCTGGTTCATCTACCAGTACATCCTGGAGATCCAGCCGTTGGTGCGCAAGATCATGAGCGACCCGTACCAGCCGACCAGCGAGATTCACGTCAGCGAGCGGCTCACCGAGTTGCAGTTCACCATGCTGATCCTGACGATCCTGGTGTGGTTCGCCTACGAGGTTCCCGCGACCGTCAGGTCGGGCCAGACTCTCGGCAAGCGGGTCATGCAGATCAAGGCGGAACCCGTGTTGGCGCCCCGGATGACCTGGGGGCTGGCCATCTCGCGGTGGTCGCTGATGATGCTGTCGCTGGCGTGTTTCCCGTTCGGGTTCATCGTGGCGATCGCGGACGGGCTGTGGTGCCTGCGGGATCGCCCGTTCCGGCAGTGCCTGCACGACAAGAACCCCGGCACCATCGTGATCGTCGCCACGACGTCCACTCAGAACAAAGAAGGAGACAAAGATGTCCCGCCTGACGAGGGCTGACCTCGATTCGCTGCCGTCGTACGTGCCCGGACGCAACCCGGCCGACCTGGCGCGGGAGCTCGGGCTGACCGAGGCGATCAAGCTGGCCAGCAACGAGGTGCCGTACGGGCTGCTGCCCGGGGTGGCCGAGGCGATCGCCTCCGCCGCCGCCCAGGGGCACCGCTACCCGGACATGGGCGTGCTGG
>NZ_DASQPW010000121.1:0-33430 GCF_035643755.1 Stackebrandtia sp.
GTCCACCTCGGGCGCGGCCAGCTGGACGGTGAACGCGTGGCGCTGCATCTCCGCGACCAGCGCGCGGGTGGCCCCGTCGGCCCCGGGACCCATCCAGGTGTCCACATTGAGCTTGGTGGCCGCGTCGACGTCGCCGGCCTCCAACAGCTCGTCCTCGCGGGTGCCGAAGGCGCGCAACGCCTCCGACCTCTCGCGCGGATACGCCGCGGCCGAGGCCACCAACACCAGCGCCCACACCCGCCGCGGCCACCGCGCCGCGAACTCCTGCGCCACCTGCCCCCCGCCCGAGGCGGCGACCACCGCGACCTCGTCGACCCCCAGCCAGTCCAGCAACCGCCGAAGGTCGTCGGCCTCGTTGTTCGGCTCCTCGGGGGCCGGGGTGTCGCCGAAGCCGGGGAAGTCGGCGCGGATCACCCGAAACCCCGCGTCGACCATGGGCCGCCACTGCGGGTTCCACATGCGACGGTCGGCTACGGTGGAATGCAGAAAGAGGATCGCGGGCCCGTGCCCGTCGGAGTCATAAGCGAGATTCATCGCTGACACCATAGATCGGCGCACGAACCACCGCATCCCCGTTTCGGCCGACGGCGGGTAGTCTTCGTCCTGGTCAGCGCACCCCCAAAGGAGTCTTACGTGAATTCGACCCCCGAAGAATCCGACGCCATCACCCTGGAGCCCATCGGCCACGTCGCGTGCGCCCGCAGCGAGCTCGTCGACGACAACTGGGGCGACGTCACCGCGGTGATCAAGCTCGATCCCGAGCGCTACGGCAAGGCCGCCCTCTTCGGCCTGGAGGACTTCTCCCACCTCGAGGTGGTCTTCCACTTCCATCGCGTCCCGCTCGACAAGATCCAGATCGGCGCCCGCCATCCCCGCAACAACAACGAATGGCCCCTGGTGGGGATCTTCGCTCAGCGCGGCAAGAACCGCCCCAACCGCCTGGGCGTCTCCCGCTGCGAACTCATCGAGGTGAAGGAAACCGAGATCCATGTCCGCGGCCTCGACGCGGTCGACGGCACCCCCGTCCTCGACATCAAGCCGTACATGAGCGAGTTCGCCCCCCGCGGCACCACCAAACAGCCACAGTGGTCGGTCGAGCTGATGGGCGAGTACTACTGAGGCCCCAGGTAGTACCGCATGAGCGGGCGCTGCCCGTTGGACATCGTCCAGTTGGCCTCGAGTGACGCGATGTATCGCCAGCCGAGGTGCTCGTACATGGGCACCGCGGTGGAGTGTCCATCGTCGACGACCGACAGGATGAGCTCGCGCCGGTTCTCGGCGGCCGTGGAGCCGGCGGCCGCCATCAGCGCGGCGCCGACGCCGCGCCCGCGTGCCCGGGGCGAAACGAAGAGCCGCGAGATCCCCGCCAACGCCGCGTCGAAGGTGACGCCGATCTCGGCGAGCTCCGTGATCTCGGTCGTCGCCTCGCTCAGCACGACGTGGCCGACGACGTCGCCGCCGTCGACGGCGACCCAGGCGGCGATGCCGTCCTTGGCCAGCAGGAACTCGCGCGGATCGGACGGCCAGTTCTCGGGGTAGTGGTTGGCCAGGTGCACCTCGCGCATCACGGCGACGCAGGCGTCGAGGTCGGCATCGAGACGGAGACGGATCACGGGTTCGGCCATCAGGCGATCGTGCCACCCGGCGGCGGGACGACGTGCTCGGAGCCAAGGTTTTTGGGATGCGTCACGACGATCGCGACGGCGTGGACGATATTGACGACCATCAGGGTGGCGAGGAGGATCACGCAGCCGCGGCCCGCGCCCGACATCGGCGGAGAGTCGATCCGATATCGGGCGTACTCCGCGAAGTGGGGGATGTTCAGCATCACGACGACGAGACCCGCGGCGGGGATCGGCGTGAGCAGGGGAATGACGGGAGTCCTCGGGCGGGGACGGAACGTCATGACCGTCATGAGGATCACCAGCAGGCAGACCGCCAGGGGCACGAGCGGACGGGCACCGCCGCGCGTGCCCAGCAGCGACGGAAAGTCGAGCGTGAACGAGTGGCCGTCACCCCACCTGGCCCGCACGGGATCGAACGGCGGGAACATGACCAGCACGACGAAGGCCATGAGCGCGCCGCCGTACAGTCGGCCGAATCCATTGAACAGCACGGTTTTGCGAAGCGACTCCAGCTCGGACTCGAGATAGTCGACGCGGGTTGGTCCCATGCGCCACACGGTAGGCGGGTGACGCAAGTCGACCGCGGCCCAACTCAGTCGCCGCGACCCTCGTCCTCGCGTTGGCGGTGGCGTTCGGTGGCGCAGGGCCAGCGCTCGCCGTCCTTGCGGCAGAAGGAGACCACCGTGTAGTTGTCGGCGGCCCAGCCGCGCGACGCCTCGTGTGGACCGTCGGGGGCGGGCGTGAACCAATCGGGGTGCGGTGAAGTGCTGTCCATCGGTGCCTCCGGTGTGATGCGGTTCTGGAGGGTTGCGTGGCATCTTTCCAGTCCTGCGGGCTCCGATCGATTATTTGTCAGCGAGTCACCGTGCCAATGCGAAGAGGTGACGGTTGGGGGGCGGTTCTCCCTCGAACGAGTGAAGCGTCATCCCACATGGTGGTCGCGGAAGCCGTTGTCCGCCAGGATCTTGTCGATCTTGGCGCGGTGGGCCGCCTCCCAGTCGTCCAGGGTCTCGGACTCCTCGGCGGCCAGCCTCGCCCGTGCCTCGCGCAGGGTGTCGGCGGCGCGGGCGGCGGGGGTGACCACGACGCCCTCGGCGTCGGCGACCACGATGTCGCCCGCGGCGATCGTGACGCCGCCGCAGCGCACCTCGCCGCCCAGGGGGGTCACCGCGCGCTTGGTGCCGGGGACGGGGATGATGCCGCGGGCGAAGACGGGGAAGGCCGCCTCGCGGACCTCGCCGAGGTCGCGGATCATGCCGTCAGCCACGAGGGCCGCGATCCCGCGGCGCCGCGCGACCGCGCACACGTTGCCGCCCGCCAGGGCGTAGTCGAGGTCGCCCGACTCCACCACGATGATCGCGCCCGCGGGGGCGCGGTGGATGGCGGCGTGCAGCATCAGGTTGTCGCCGCGCGGGCAGCGCACCGTGAACGCGGGGCCCGCCACGCGAGGCACGGGAGTCCAGAGTGGATGGATGGTGTGGTCCATCACCTGGCGGCGCCCCAGCAGGTCGGCGAGCGTCGTGGTGGGAATGGCGGCGAAGTCGTTCACGAGGTACCTCCGGGGCGCTGGTGTGGCCTCATGGTTCCAGACCTCGCCGGCGGAGGGGTCGTCTCCGGCGCGAAGTGTGATTACACCTTCGCCAGCAGGTCGTCGATGGCGGCGCACACCAGGTCGTAGCCGACGGTGTAGATGGTGACGTGCCCGGCGTCGGGGACCAGCCGGTTCTCGGCCGTCGGCACCCCGGCGACCAGGTCGTCGTACAGGCGCCGCTTGCCCTCGAGCTCCTTGAGCAGCAGGTCCTCGGGGATGCCGGTCGACACCGCGCGCTTGAACTCGTCGATGCCCATGCTGGTCATGACGATGACGGGCAGCCGCGGCAGCGGGCCCATCGCGCGCATCTCCTCGTTGAGCCGCTTGATGTTGCTGGACTCCAGCATTCCGGTCCGCAGCCCGACCGGGCCGACGTGGTAGTCGACGATCGCGTCGCGGATGTCGGACGGCCACGAGTCGAAGTTCTCGGTGAGCCCGGCGCGGTAGAACTCGATCACCTCGGCGGGCAGCTCGGGCGCGGCGTCGGCGGCCGCCACGAAGGCGTCCCACCGCTTGGTGAGTTCGGCGGGCATGTACTTCCGCAGGTCCTCGTGCGCGGGGTCGAGCAGCAGCAGGCCCGCCACCTCGTCGGGGTGGCGGTGGGCGTAGTCGCGGGCGTAGCAGCCGCCCAGCGAGTGTCCGATGAAGACGTACGGGCCGGGCAGCTCGGCGGCGCGCAGCAGCCCGCGCAGTTCCTCCACCACCTCGGCGGAGCCGCGCGGCAGTTCGGCGGGGTCGCTGAAGCCGGTGCCGGCGCGGTCGTACAGGACGCTGGTGGCGGTCTCGGCGACCTTGTCGTGCAGGTTCAGGTAGTCCAGGCCGATGGTGCCGCCGCCCGGCAGGATCACCACGGTCGGACCCCGGTCGCCCGAGATGTGTGTCCACAGTTGACGACCGTCGACCTCGACGAGGCGGCCCAGCGGTGGTTGGTGGTTCACGGGGTGCTCCCTACGTTTGCTTTCCCAGTTTTGGGAATGGTACCAGATATGGGAATATGGGTCGGTGAACATCCTCGAGCTGATGCTGCACCCGGTGCGTTTGCGCATCGTGCACGCCATGTCCGGCGGGCGGACCCGCACCACCGCCGAGCTGTGCGCGGCGCTTCCCGACGTCCCCAAGACCAGCGTGTACCGCCACGTGGCCGTGCTCCACGAGGCCGGGCAGCTCGAGGTGGTGGAGGAGCAGCGGGTCCACGGGGCCGTGGAGCGGCGCTTTCGCTTGCGGCAGGACCGATCCAGGATCGGCGCCGACGACGCCCGGACCATGACCATCGAGGACCATCGCCAGGGCTTCGCCGCCGCCATGGCCGGGCTGATCGGCGAGTTCAACACCTACCTCGACCGCGACGACGCCGACCCGGTCGAGGACCTGGTGTCCTACCGGCAGATCCCGCTGTGGCTGTCGCCCGAGGACCTCGGCGAACTCCTGGAGGGTTTCGGGGCGCTGCTGCGCGCCAAGTTCGGCAACGAGGCCGCGCCCGATCGCCGCCCCTACCTGCTGAGCACCATCCTGTTTCCGAACGACGGCCCCACGCGGTTAACGACACCCCCGCGACGATTGTCGGACGCCTGGCCGCCCCGCTATTGTCGTGCGCATGAAAGCCGAAGCGACGTTCGCCGTGAAGACCTTCGAACCGGCGGACGTGAGCCTGGAGCCGTCCATCACCACCGCGCTGCCCGTGGGCGTGGCGGTCATGACCAAGCACTTCGACGGCGACGCCGCCGGGCGCGCGACCACCGTCTTCACCGCCGCCTTCGACCAGTCCAGCGGCGTCGGCACCTACGTGGCCATGGAGTCCTTCGAGGGGACCCTGAACGGTCGGCGTGGCACCTTCAACTTCGCGCACTCGGCCACCACCACCGGCACCGACCGGACGGGGGAGTACTTCACCATCGTTCCCGGTTCCGGCACCGGCGAGCTCACCGGAATCTCCGGGACCGGGGGGCTCACCGTCGATGACGACGGCACCCACCGGATCCGCTTCGACTACGAGCTCAAGCCCTAACCGCGGATGCCGCCGTGACACCACGGCGACATGCTCGTCGTCGCCGTTGCGGTCGGCGACCGAGAAGACGTAGTAGCTCGCGTTGAAATCCACCAGGCGGGCGCCGTCGATCTGCCACCGGCCCTCGCCCGACTTCAGATCGATCACCTGGAGCGGACGGGCGATGTCGGTGACGTCGTCGGGCGTCACCTTCGCGAACGCCGCGGTGAGCAGGTCGGTGTCGCTGATGGCGGCGTAGTTCAAGATGCCCTCGGTCGCGATGGTTCGCTTGACCCACAAGGTGTCCCCGTCGCGGGTGTCGGTGGCGCGCACGCCGTCGCGGCGCTTCTTGTCGTCGCCGGGCGGGTGATAGGTCAGCTGGTCGCCGACGATGCCGTGACCAAAGTAGACGGGCGGGCGGGGCGCGTCGGCGCGCCAGCGGGTGTCCCCCGTTGAGGTGTCGATGACCGTGAGTCGCTGCTTGGAATCCACTGTGAACAGTTCGTCGCCGTCGATGCGCGGCGTGGCGTCGAAACGGCAGCCGGAATGCCCGCGGTAGGCGTGATCGGTGAACTCGCGCGCACGGCCGTCCCTGGTGTCCAAAAGGTACGACGTGCGGGTGCACCTGGTCGCGGGAAAGGACGCGTACAGGGTTCCCCGGCCGGTGACCAGCGGCGGTTGCAGCGGCGTCGTGTCGCTGCCGCGGCTGTCGACGGGGGACGTCCACTGCCGGTTTCCCGTGGTGGAGTTGAAGGCCGTGGCCCCGTCGACCCCGTAGGACCGCGACACCAGCACCACCGGCGAGTCCACCGCCCGGTTCACCGCGAACTGCGTGGCCGGCAGCGTCTGCGCCGGCTCCAGCGCGTCGGCCTGGCGCGGCACCACCAGATTGGCGCGGTCGCGGTAGCGCCGGGGCACCGCGGTGTCCCACAGCCGCTTGCCCTCGGCGAGGCTCACCGCCACCAGCCGCCCCGAGCCGGTGAGATAGATCAGCGAGTCCCCAACGACCGCATAGCTTGTCGCGCCCGACGCGGTGAACCTCGCGACGATGTGTCCATCGTGGGCGCGGCGGACGGTGAAGCGACCCCTGTCGCGCAGTACCACCTGGTCGCCGCGCACCGTGGCCTGGATGTTGGGGCCGTGTGACGTCCACAGTGTCTTTCCGGTGGACAGGTCGTGCGCGGTGATGACGTCGACGGGGTAACCGCGATGGTCGTCGGCGTAGTCGTGATAGGAGTGGCTGATCAGGGCGCGCTGCGCGATCAGCGGGGTGCCCTCGGTGCCGCCGTCGCCCGCGGTCGTCCACAACGGATCGGCACGGGGAAGCATCCGCGTCGCCTCCCAGGCGGGCGCGGCGAACGCGCCGGGGTTGCCGCACCCGGCCAGCGACACCAGCAGCCCCAACACCACGGCCGCGATCACGATTCGCCTCACGGCCTCCGGTTATAACAGCCCCGCGGCGACGCTCACTGGCGGCCCCGCCACGTGCACACGTCGACCTCGTTGCCCTCCGGATCGGCCAGCGTCCACCACGCGGGCGCGTGGGAGTCGCTGATCAGACGCCCGCCCGCGGTCAGGGCCGCCGCCACCCGCGCCACGGCGTGATCGTGCGGAACGGACAGGTCAATGTGGATTCTGTTGCGGTGGGCGCGCGGCCTTGTCATGTCCTGGAACCAGATCGGCGCCTCCAGCGCCAGCGGATCGTCCAGGTTGGACTCGTCGCGAACGCGGTAACCCATCAGCGCCCGCCAAAACGGCAGCACCTCGTCGCGGCGCGCGGTGTCGATCGCGATCCGCATGAACTGGACGGCCGACGGGTCGGCGGACAACCCGAGCTCGCGGGCCGCCCCGGAGATCTGGCGGGCCAGGTCGACGTCGCGCTGGCTGAGCCCGCCGGCGTCGTGGGTTTCCAGCCGCACCGTCACCGCCGGATATCTCAGGTCGACGTCGGGGTGATGGTCGGCGGCGTCGGCCAGGCGGCCGATCGCGTCCACCAGCTCGACGCCCCTGGCGAACGACCCGGTGCGAAAGAGTGCGCAGGCGCGGTTGTTCAGCACGCGCCAGTCCTCGACACCGTCCGATTCGTGGAATCGCCGTGGTGCCATCGGCTCGGTCATGCCACCGATGGTATTGGCTCTTTCACGGACCGCGCAAGCCTTCGGAGGGTTCGCGGGGGCGACATGGCATAGGGTCTTGGCCCATGTCCCACCCGCTGCTGAGGCTGTTCGGCGACGCCGCCGACGGCAGGTTCCCGCCCGTCGACGGCGGGGTCACCGTGACGCCCGCCCTGCCCCGCGGCCTCGAGGCGTCCGTGGCGTTCACCGGCCACGCCGTCATCGCCACCGCGCTGGACGCCGGGCAGGTGGCCCGCCGCGCGGCCGACGGCTTCGGCGCCTCCCTGGCCCCGGACTTCCTGCGCTGGCTCGCGGGGCCGCACGGCCACATCGGCACCATCGACGCCACGCTCTTCGCGCGCGGAACCGGTGGACCCCAACGCATCCCGCGCGCCGACTCCGTGGACCACCCGAGGGTGCGGCACGCCCGCGAACTGCGCGACAACGTCCGCGTGTACCGCGACGAACGCGGCCTGATCACCCTGTCCGACGGCCTGGCCGGGCGCCGCGAGCTCAGCATCGAGATCGACACCGACGCCGGCACCGGACACGGCCGGGCGCTGCTGCGCGACGCCCTCAGCCTGGTGCCCGCCGGGCAACCCGTGTTCGCCGCGGTGTCCCCCGGCAACGCCCGCTCCCTGCGGGCCTTCCTGGCGACCGGGTTCACGCCCATCGGTTCCGAGACGATCCTGCGCCCCGCGCGGGGCTAGGGGCTGTCGGCGTGGATCTTCGTGCGACGTGACGTTCCGGGGCCGAGGCTCGCAAGGCGGAGGAGGGGCCTTTGTCGCGACCGGGCGGCGATTCCTCGCCGACAACGCCGCCGGCCGAAACGATCCGCGCGACGGGCCCTACCGTCGTCCCATGGATCACGCCCGAGCCCGCGCCTTCGCCGCCGACTGGCTGGCCGCCTGGAACGCACACGACCTCGACGCGCTGCTGGCGCACTTCGCCGACGACGTCACCTTCACCTCGCCCGTCGCCGCCCAGCTGCTCGGCGGCGACGGGGTGCTGCGCGGCAAGCCGGCGCTGCGGGATTACTGGACCGAGGGGCTGCGGCGCATCCCCGACCTGCGCTTCGAGGTCGTGGCCACCTATGTCGGCGTTGACGCGCTGGTCATCAACTACCGCAACCAGAAGGGCGGCCTCGTCAACGAGGTGCTGATCTTCGACGGCGAGCGGGTGATCGCCGGGCACGGCACCTATCTCGGCGGCGACGCCAACCCGGCCGGCGCCCAAAACGACTAGCCGTCGTTCATGACGGTGGCCTAGTGTCCCGCCCGTGACCACCGCCCCCGCCGCCGTCTCCGACGGCATCTTCTCGCGGCGCTACGCCGTATCCACCGTCAGCTACGCGGCCGTGATGTTCCTGGCCGCGTTCGCCGCCCTGGCCGTGATCCCGATCCTGCCCGTGGCGGCCCGCGACGTGGACGGCGTGAGGCTGTATCCCTTGGTGGCGGGCAGTTTCGTGGCCGCGGGCCTGTTCGGCGGCGTGCTGGGCGGCTACTGGTCGGACCGCGCCGGGGCGCGCCGCCCGCTGGCCGCCGGGATGGTGCTGGCGGTGATCACGCTGCTGGTGTCGGCGTCCAGCACCACCGTGTGGCAGCTGGCGGCGGGGCGCTTCCTCGACGGGCTGGCCTCGGGCGTGCTCGCGGTGGCCATCAACACCGCGATAGGACAGTCCTATCCCGACAAACTCCGGGCGCGGGTGCTCGCCCTGATGAGCACCTGCTGGATCGTGCCGTCCCTGATCGGCCCGCCCGTGGCGGGACTCGTGGTGGGCTGGTGGTCGTGGCGGGTGGTGTTCTACGGACTGGCCATCGCCACCGCGATCCCCGCGCTGGCAGTCGTTTTCCTGCTGCGACGGTCCAGCTCGCCGGGCGGCGCGGACGCCGCGTCGCCGCGCCCCAACCTCTGGGTGGCCGTGGCGGTGAGCCTGGGCGCCGCGATCGCCCAATACGGAGTGTCCGCTTGGGACATTCAGCACCTGGTGTTCACCGCCGTCGGCTTCGCGCTGCTGGCGGTGTTCACCCCGCGCCTGCTGCCGCCGGGGACCTGGCGCGCCGTCAAAGGACTGCCCGCCACCGCGCTGCTGCGCGGCCTGGCGTCGGGCACCTACTTCACGCTGGAAGCGTTCGTGCCCTTGCTGTTGACGACCGTCCGAAAGGTACCCGGGGTGCTGACCGGGCTGGCGTTCACCGGAGCCGCCGTCGCCTGGGCCGCCTCCTCCTGGCTGCACGGGCGCCTCGCCGAACGCGTGCCCCGCCACCGCCTGGTCGCCGTCGGCGCGATCGCCATGGGCGTGGCCGCCGTCCTGGCCGCCATCGGAACCCTGCCCGCCGTGCCCGCGTACGCCGCCGCCGCGTCCCTGGTCGCCGCCGCGCTCGGCATGGGGATGCTGACGCCCGCGCTGACCCTGCTGTCGCTGGACCACAGCCCGCCCGAACGCCAGGGCCACGCCAGCAGCGCCATGCAGACCACCCAGAACCTCGGCCAGGTCATGGTGCTGGGCTTCGTATCCGCGGTGTTCAACGCGATCCACGCCGCGACCACGGGCGCCTTCGTCGCCGCCTTCGGGCTGCTCCTGGTGCCGATCGCGCTGGCCGTGGCCCTCGCGCCTCGCGCCGCTACCGCGGCGGCCCGAAGCGGAGCCTGACGCGGGCGCCGCCCAGCGGGGAGGCGCCGATGACGACGCCCCCGCCCGAGGCCTTGGCGGTGCGGCGCGCGATGTCCAGACCCAGCCCGGTGAACCCGACCGCGGTGCCCCGATTGACCGGCGCGATGAAGCCGTCGCCGGCGTCGTCGATGGTGACGGCGCGGTCGGCGGTCACGACGACGCGAATCTCGGCGCCGTCGGCCGTGTGACGAAACGCGTTGTCCAGCAACACATCCAACGCGGCGGCCAGGTCGTCGCGGCTGGCGCGCACCGCCACCGGCGCCGCCGTGATCGCCCCGGTGAGCTGCCGCCCGTCGTCCTCGGCCAGGGCGCTCCAAAACCGCAACCGGTCGGCGGCCACCATGGCCAGATCGCCCGACACCGACACGCCCTCGCGGATCGGGCGCCGCGCCGTGCGGATCAACTCGTCGACGTGGCTGGCCAGGACCGCGACCGAATGGGACAACCGCGCCGCCTGCTCGGAATCGTCCACATTGTCGATGTTCATGCGCAGCGCGGTCAGCGGGGTCCGCAACCGGTGCGCCAGATCCGCCACCTCCTCGCGCTCGGCGCTGAGCAGCTCGTGGATCCGCGCGGCCAGCCGGTTCAGCTCCCGCCCCACCCGCTTGATCTCCGGGGTTCCGCTGGGCTCCACCCGCACCGACAGGTCCCCGGTCGCCAGCCGATCCGCGGTGGACGCCAGCCGCGCCACCGACGACACCGTGCGCCGCCCCAGGCGGTCGGCCACCACGATCCCCAGCCCGAACACCACGAACACGATGGCTCCCAGGATGAGCAGCGTCCGCGTGACGCCCTGGTGCAGCGCCGAGTTGTCCACGAACACCCGCACCACGGCGGTGCCGCTGTCGCTGGAACTGGTGGGCACCAACACCTCCACGCCCCCACCGGTCGAGGCGACGAACGCCCGCCCGGTGGCGGCGAGCTCCACCGACGAGTCGCGCTTGGCGTGGGCGCCGATGCTGGTGCCGTTGGGCAGGAACACCGTCACCCCCTTGCCGAGGTCCCCGGAGCTCCCCTTCAGCGTCGGCACCAGCTGCGCGATCGACTGCGCCCGCACGGTCGCCTCCGCGATCGCCCGCTGCTCCGCCTGCGACCGCAGCAGCAGCGCCACCGGCACCAGGAGCGCCAGCAACACCAGGGACGTGGTCGCCGCCACCAGCCCCGCCAGCTGCCGCCGCATCAGGCTTCCCCGGGCGCCGTCAACTTGACCCCGACCCGCCGCACGGTGTGCAGGTACCGGGGCTGTTGCGCCGACTCCCCGAGCTTGCGCCGCAGCCACGACATGTGGACGTCCACGGTCTTCTCGGCCCCGCCGTACGCGAAGTGCCACACCTCGGCCAGCAGCTCCCGCTTGCTCACCACCTGCCCGGCGCGCTCGGCCAGATAGTTCAGCAGGTCGAACTCGCGCGCCGCCAGGTCCAGCTGGTCGCCGTCCAGGACGGCGGTGCGGGCGCGAGGATCGATCACCAGGCCACCCACCACCAACGGCTCCACCCGCCGCTTGTCGCCCACCCGCCGCAACACGGCCCGGATCCGCGCCTCCAGCTGCGCCACCCCGCACGGCTTCACCACGTAGTCGTCGGCGCCGTTGTCGAGGGCCGCGACGATCTGCCGCTCCTCGTCCCGCGCGGTCACCACCACCACGGGTATCCGGCTGACGGCGCGCAGCATCTTCAACACCTCGACGCCGTCCACGTCGGGAAGCCCCAGGTCGAGCACGATCACGTCGGGCTCGCGCCGTTTCGCCTCGGACAGGCCCGCGATGCCGTTGGCCGCGGAGCTGGTGGCATGGCCGCGGTCGTGCAGACCGCGCAGCAGCGCGTAACGCACGTCGGGATCGTCCTCGATGACGAGCACATGGGGCACCGGCCCAGCGTAATGCGTCCGCCCCCGAGGGTGCGCCGCCGAATCCCCGCCTTGACCGGCGCTTAGCATTCTCTTAACCCCGACGGCGAAACGATGGTGCCATGAGACGAACGCTGGCCGCAGTGGCCCTGTGGACGATCGCGGCGGTGATCACCGTGGTGGGTGGCGCCGCCACCGTCCTGTACACGGGCGACGGCGTCACCTCGCCGAACGTCCTCGATCAGGCCGACGTCGACAACGCCCTCGACCACGCCAGCACCCACCCGCCCTCGGCCAGCAAATCCGACCCCTACCGCCTCCCACCAGGCAAAACGAAGGTGACGACGGCGGGCACCGTCACCGTCTCCTGCAAGGACAGCCAGGTCTCCAACGTCGCGGCGATCCCCGCCGCCGGCTGGATCGTCAACGGCCAAGAAGACCTGGAGACCACGTGGAAGGCGGTGATCTTCGACAGCGAAACGCCGCCCTACCAGGTCGTCGTCAACTTCTACTGCGCCGGCGACGCGGTCGAGTGGATCGACTCCCTGGAGCCCAAGAGCAACGGAACCCCGATCGACTGAAACCTCCCGCGAATTCGCGGCGGCGCATGAGGGGCACTTAGCGCGCTCTTATCCACATAAGAACGACCGTGCTTCCCATGATGCGGAAGCGAACCCTCTGGATACTGCCCCTAACGACCATCCTGACAATCACCCTACTGTGGACCTACGCCGCCCTCGCATTCGGATCGGGCTCCCGATCCGGCCTGCTGAGCACCGACGCCTCTTCGCCCCTCACATCGGGCTACGACGGCGACACCACGGTCACGGTCGACACCTCCACGGGCGTTTACGGCATCACGGTGTACGACACCGTCAACCACCGCGCCACCCTCCAGTACCACGCGAACAAGCCCTTCAAGATGCTCTCCGTGGTCAAGCTCCTCATAGCACTGGACACACTCGACAGCGGCGGAGACCCCTCCGAGGTCTCCGACATGCTGCGGTACAGCGACGACGCCATCGCCCGCGAACTGTGGTGGCAGGGCGGCAAGACCGACGTCATCGCCCGCATGACCTCCAAGATCGGCCTGTCCCACACCAAACCCCCCGACGACCCCATCTGGTGGGGCTTCACCACCTCCACCGCCTCCGACTTGGTCCGCATCTACCGCTACATCCTCGACGACGCCCCCGCCCCCTCCCGCCGCATCATCATGTCGGCCCTGGAACACGCCTCCCGCACCGGTTCCGACGGCTTCAACCAATACTTCGGCATCCCCACGGCGGCAGGCTCCCAACCCTGGGCGGTCAAACAGGGCTGGTCCTGCTGCCGCATCGGCCGCTCCCTGCACACCACGGGCACGGTCGGCGCCGACCATCGCTACATCGTGATCGTGCTGGGTCTGTGGGGAAAGAAGACGACCTGGAGCGCGGACAAGCAGGCGATCAACGCGGTGGTGAAGTCGCTGATGCCGTTGGTTGAGTAACACGGCGGGAATCCGGTGACCGGCCTGCCAGCATCACCATGACCGACGGCGGATCGACGGTGGACCAAATGCCCTGGCAGGTGGTTGCGGGCCGCGGCTAACGTGCGAAGAAGCCGCACAGTCATGGCAAGGGGGCCGCGATGTACGCCGTGTTCGACACCGAAACCACGGGTAAGTTTCCGAAGGGACACCACAGGATCGTGGAGATCGGTGTGGTCCTCGCCGACGAGTCGGGGCATGTGGAAGGCGAATGGTCCACATTGCTTAATCCCGATCGAGACCTTGGGCCGCAGCGCATTCACGGGATCATGGCACGAGAGGTGCTCGAGGCCCCGAGGTTTGAGGACCTCGCGGGAGACCTGGTGAAGGTGCTGGCGGGGCGCACGCTTGTCGCGCACAACCTACCGTTCGACATGGCGTTTCTCGCCGCCGAGTTCGACCGCATGGGGCTGCGGCTCCCGTTCAACCACGAGCTCGGCGTGTGCACCATGAACTGGTCGCGCACCTTTTTGGAGGGGGCCGGGCGATCGCTTCCCGAGTGCTGCAAGGCGGCGGGGATCAGCCTCACGGGGTGGCATTCGGCGCTGTCGGACGCCATGGCGTCCGCGCGGCTGCTGGAGCATTACATTGCCCATGCGGGTGGGCTGGTGCCGTGGGAGGACCGTCTCAAGGCGTCTCGATCGGCGGCCTGGCCTAGTATCGCGGCGCGGGACGTCCCGCTTCGTGCCCGGGATCCGAAGACAGGTAAGCCGAAGCCGAGAACAGGGTTCGTGGCGAACCTGGTCGACTTCCTGCCCCGTGTGGACGCCGCCGAGACCAGCGATCCGTATCTTGCGGTTCTGGATGAGGCGCTGTCGGACCGTTATTTGTCGGCCGACGAGTCGGGGGCGCTGCGGGCGCTCGCCGAAAGCCTGAGTCTCGATGCTCCCCAGGTCGACGGTTTGCATCGGGGATACCTGGAAGCACTGGCGCGGGTCGCGTTGTCCGATGGAGTGTTGTCCCCAAGCGAGGAAGCCGACTTGCACCAGGTGTCGGACATTCTCGCGCTTGGTTCCGATTCCGTCGAGATCGCGCTCAAAAAGGCGGCCACGGCAAATCAAACCCCCTCCGCGGCCGCGGCGTTGCCGATCGGCCGCGGCGACATGATCGTGTTCACGGGCGACATGGCGGAGCCCCGCACGGTGTGGCTGCAGCGCGCCGCCGATCGCGGCTTTGTTCCCCACAGTGGCATCACCAAGAAGGTCAAGCTCCTGGTGGCAGCGGACCCCGATTCCCTGTCAGGTAAGGCGAAGAAGGCCCGCGGCTATGGCATTCCCGTCATTGGTGTGGCGGAGTTCCGTGCCGCGCTCGGCTACCCCGAACTCGAGCCAGGCGAGTTTGAAGTCGAGGATGGTTGGCCCGATGAACGCGGCTGGATCGAGCAGCATCGCGCGACATTACGGGCAAGACGGCTTAGCAGGTACGCCGCCAGGTCGCCGAGCGGCCCGAGCCTTCGGCGGTTATCTGTCCGCTCTTGCGGAGCTGGTCGAGCACCAACCTGATGATCGGGTCGCTGATGCCGGGGAGAGCGCGCCGCAGTTCTGCCATCGGGAAGCGCTGTGGCACATGGCGTAGGACATGGGCACGCACTCGGTCCTGCTTGGAGCCACTATCGCACCCGGCGGCGGCTCTCTGGCCGAAGCGCTCATAGGCGGTAGCCAGGATGGTGGTGAAGTAGGACGGCCACGGCCACGGCCAGGGGTCATGGCCCCCGTCGTGCCACTGGTGGGTCGATTCGAGCAGCGCGTTGTAGTACTCGACCGAGGAGTCGGCTATCTCCTGCTCCAGGCTGACGTCACGGCCGAGGGTGTATCCACTGTCGCCCAGCAGCGCGTTGGTCAACAACCTCGCGATGCGGCCATTTCCGTCCTCAAACGGGTAAATCACCGTGAAATCGAGGATGCGCAGTCCGAGGAGCAATATCGGGTGATGGTGCGCGGCAACGGATTTCATCCCTTCGGCGGTCGGCGGACTTTGTTCACCCTGCCAGTAACGAAAGCGGCGGTGCCTTGCGAGCACTGCCCCGCCACCGATCCGCCGGGTATCGCTTGGCGCTGTGGGCGATCTTGGCCTCGGCCTCGGCGAGCAGGTCCACGTCGAGCACGTCAGCCAGGCGCACCAGGTAGTTGAGGACGTCGGCCATTTCGGCGGCCACCCGGGCCTTGGCGTCCCCGGCGAGCACAGCGCTCTCCTCGGGGGTGAGCCACTGCAGTTCGGCCAGCAGCTCACCGGCCTCGCCCGCCAGCGCCATGGACAGGTTCTTCGGTGTGTGGAACTGGTGCCAGTCGCGCTCGTTGGCGAACTCGCGGAGCAGCTCGGCAAGGTCGGAGAGGGAATTAGCCATGGTTCGGGAGCCTAGGGCAGCCCTGTGACGTCCGGCGGCGCCTGGTGCTCGAAGCCCATGTCGGATCTACACTCGTCGCGAGTTGGCGGCCCCGGTGAATGGAGCAGCGTTGCGTGGATTTGTTACCGACCCGAAGGGGGCCGGTGGGTTGCGGTTGGTGGACGATCTGGCCGAGCCGGTGCCGTCCGGGCACGATGTGGTGGTTGAGGTGCGGGCGTTCGCGATCAATCACGACGAGGCGAACCTGATCGCGCGGCGGCCGGACGGGTGGCGGCCGGGGCAGGATGTGGCCGGGGTCGTGGTGGCCGCGGCCGGGGATGGTTCCGGGCCGGGCGTGGGTGCGCGGGTGGTGTGCTATTTGGACTGGGAGGGCTGGGCGGAGCGGGTCGTCGTGCCGTCGCATTGCGTTGCGGCGCTGGACGATCGGGTGTCGTTCGAGCAGGCGGCCTCGCTGCCCGTCGCCGGGTTGACCGCGCTGCGGGCGCTGCGGGTGGGCGGTGCCGTGTTGGGGCGCCAGGTGTTGGTCACCGGGGCGTCGGGCGGCGTCGGACAGTTCGCGGTGCAGTTGGCGGTTGCCGCCGGTGCCCGGGTGACCGCGCAGGTCAGCCGGAGCGAACGCGAGGCGGGGGTGCGGGCGCTCGGTGCGCATCGGGTGGTGACGTCGTTGGACGCCGACGATCTCGGGCCGTTCCATGTGGTGCTGGACGGAATCGGGGGCGCGCAGACCGCGCAGGCCATTCGCCACATGGCCCCCGGCGGGCAGCTCGCGCTGTACGGGAAGGTCGCGGGTGACACGAGCATCAGCATTTCGGACTTTTACGCCCAGGGCTGGAACGCTCACGTCATCGGGTTCGTCAGCCCCGTCCCCGACGAGACCAAGGGCGAGGACCTGGGCATCCTGGCGGAGCTGGTGGCCGACGGGCGGCTCACGCCCCACATCGGACTCGTCATGGACTGGGAACGCACCGCCGAGGGGTTCGCGGCCCTCGAGCGGCGCGAGACGACGGGGAAGATCGTCATGCGTATCGGCGCCTAGGTCCGTTTAGGGCAGGCCCTCGAAGTACGGGAGTCCTAGGTGGATGGCGCGGGCCACGGCCACGACGTCTCCTTCGGGCGCGGCGGGGTGCGGGTCGGCGTCGGTCCAGACGGTCGCGTCGGCGGGGAGGTCGGGTTCGGTGTCGTCGCGCAGCGCCGTTGACAGGGCGTCCAGATACTTTGCCCATCGTGGACGGTAGTAGGTGGACACGAGGCCCGACCATTCGCGGTTGGCGTACTCGTACAGCACGGGGGACACCGCGGGTGGGTCGCCCCAGGTGGTGATGAGGGTGCGGGCGTCGTGTTCGAGGGCGTCGGATTCGGCGGCGGTGGTGCCCAGGGCGCGGGCGGTGGCCAGCCAGGGGGCGAGGAGGAACTCGGGTCGGGTGGCCAGGGCGGGGTCGAGGAGGTCGAAGAGGTCGAGGAACTGGGTGCGCAGCTTGTCGAATCGGTCGGGTTCGCGGGACAGGTAGGCGGTGCGCAGCAGGGGAAGCAGGGTGCGGGCGCGGTTGACGACGACCTGGCGGGTGACGTCGATCAGGTCGTATTGGTAGGTGTCGATGTGGCCGCATTCGTTGCGGGCGTTGAGGAGATCGCGCCAGGCGACCTCCAGGGCCTCGGGAGGGTAGGGGAGATAGCGCGGGGCGCAGGGGGAGGCGCGGTCGGCGTCGAGGGCGGGTCTGGCGGCCAGGATGGAGTCGGTGGCGGCGGACGGGTCGATGCGCGGCCGGTAGACGGTGGCCAGGAGGCCCTGCCAGGCGCGGGTGGCGTGGCGGTTGGCGGTGCCGTAGCGGCGGGCGACGTAGTCGCGCAGCCAGGCCGAGAGGTCGATGGCCTCGTCGTGCCAGGCCACGTCGGTGAACAGGGACCAGACCACGGGGTTGGTGTGCGTCGCCTCGGAGCAGAACGCCGTGCCGACCAGGGCCGGGTCGGTGTCGGCGGGGTGGTCGGCGAAGTCGCCGAGGCCGCCGTGCAGGCCGGGGCGGCCACCGAAGTTGGACAGTTCGCCTCGGGCCCAGGGGACGTCGGTGCGGACGGCCGGGCGGGGCCAGGTGTCGCCGAGCAGGTCGAGCAGCAGGGTGTGGTCGGCGTCGAGGGCGTCGAGCATCGCGGGACGGGGGCTGTCCTGCCAGACCTGGACGACCCAGACGTAGTCGTCGTGGGCGCGGGACATGGACGCGGCGATGGCGGCCGTGGCGTCGGGAAGGGACACGTCGTCTCCGCTGCCGCCCTCGAAGAGCAGATCGACCGACTGGTGGCGGCGGTGGCCGAAGAGCTCGGCCTGTTTGTCGTAATAGGACGACGCAACCGCGGCGAAGGCGCCGCAGGTGGGGTCGAGCCAGCCGGGGCGGTCGTAGCCGTTCCAGTCGCCCTGGGGCAGGACGCGGGCGTCGGCGAGGTGGGCGGCCAGGCCGTCGGGCACGTAGCCGGCGAAGCCGGGCAGGACGGGCTCGATGTCGAGCTGCCGCATCCGTTTCGCGATGCGTTGGCCCAGCCGCGATCGGGCGTCGACGAGCGCGTCGGTCATGCCGCCGTGGCCGTGCAGGTTTCCCATGAGCTGCCACGGGAGGCGGCCGGGCAGCGCGATCCAGTCGAGAACGGACTCGCGGTCGAGACCCAGGCCGACGAGGACGTCGCGCCAGATCGCCTCGACGCCGATGGGCAGGTACGCCAGGTTGATGCCGCTGGCGGCCAACAGGTCCAGCTCGCGCTCCCACGTGCGCCACGTCCAATAGGGAGTCGTGTAGCCGAAGACGGTGGGGTTGTACGCGTAGCGGACCCGGCGGCGGGAGCGGGCACTCAGCGGCGATGCGAGCGGCGGCAGGTCCTCGGGCGCTTTCACCCAGGACCCGCCGCGGCTGAAGTGTCCACACCGAACGGTCTCGAGGTAGGCGCGGAAGGCGGCGACGGCGCATCCCGCGCCGCCCGCCCGGATCGTCACGGCGCCGTCCGCGGCGGCGACCTCGTAGGAGTCGGCCTCGCCGCCGATGTCGACGGTGACGCGTTCGCCGTGGCGATCCCAGAAATCCCGCGCCAGCCGCCGCATCGCCGCGACCGCGGCCTTTCGTGCTGTCGACATAGATCGCGACGATACCCAACCGGCGCTACGGGCGCACCACGATCTTTCCCGGCGCGCCCTTGCCCAGCGCCTCGAACGCCGCGACGACCTCGTCGAGCGCGAACTCGCCGCCCGGCCGCGACACCAGCGCGGGACGGTTCGCGGCGGCGGTGACCGCCCGCGACAGCAACTCGCCGAACTCGGAGAATCCGTCCATGTAGGCGCTGCCGCCGCCGAACTTGGTGACCTTGAGGCCCCTTTCCATCAACGCCATCAGGTCCACCGGGGGCAGTGAGCCCGACACCTGGCCGAAGCTGACGTACAGGCCGCGCGTCGCCAACATCGCCAGGCTGGAGTCATAGGTCGGCGCCCCGACGCAGTCGAACACGACGTCGACACCCCTGCCGCCGGTGGCCTCCCTGACCGCCGCCGCCACGTCGCCCGCGCCGCGGTCGACCGCGTGGGCCGCGCCGACCGCGGTGACGTCGCAAACCCTGTCGCCCGAGGCGATCCCGCACACGGTGGCCCC
Source organism: Stackebrandtia sp. (assembly GCF_035643755.1). Lineage (NCBI taxonomy): Bacteria > Bacillati > Actinomycetota > Actinomycetes > Glycomycetales > Glycomycetaceae > Stackebrandtia > Stackebrandtia sp. The sequence continues at coordinate 19,329 of NZ_DASQPW010000121.1, forward strand.
GGACTCCGCGAGGAACCCCGAGAGCATCCGGCCCACGGGTCCGGCCGCGCCCCACACCGCGGCGCTCGCGCCGTCCCAGTCGTCGCGCACCCGGGTCAACAGGCGCGCGGTGATTCCGGCGCTGGGGACTCGGGCGGCGGTGGCGGGGGACATGCCCTCGGGGCGGGCGACGGCGAAGGACTCGGGGATGGTGACGTGGGTGGCGCAGGCGCCGGTTCCGGGCGCCACGAAGGCCACGGCGGTGCCCACGTCCACGGTGGTCCCGTTGCCGGCCCGCACGACCACGCCGGCGCCCTCGTAGCCCAGCGGCGCCGGGAACTCGAGCTTCTCGGCGTAGTAGCCGCCGGCCATCGCCAGGGACTCGGAGTGGTTGATCGCGGCGGCCTCCACCTCGATGACCAGGTGGCCCGGGGCGGGGGGCTCCAGCGGTTCGGTGGCGATGGCGATGACCTCGCGCGGGGCGCCGACGGCGTTGGCGCGGGCGAAGCGGCGGGTCGGGGCGGTGTTCACGGTTGGCTCCTCGGGGTTTCGTACGCTGTATGAGTAAACCATACGCCGTACGAAAACGAGACTGGTACGGTGTACCACAATGGCGAGCGAATCGAGCGAATCCACCCAGCACGCACCGGCCTGGGCCCGGCCCGAGCCGGGATCGCGGCGACCGCGATTCACCCGAAGACAGATCGCCGAGGCGGCCGTGGCGATCGCCGACGCCGAGGGCATCGACGCGGTGTCCATGCGCCGGGTGGCCGCAGATCTGGGCGCGGGCACCATGACGCTGTACCACTACGTCAAGTCCAAAAGCGAGCTCGAGGCCCTGATGGACGACCTCATCCTGTCGGAGATGCTGGTCGACTCCTCGGCGCTGACGACCGGCTGGCGCGACGCGCTGACCGCCATCGCCCACCAGACCCGCGACACCCTGATCCGCCACCCCTGGGCGGTGTACGGCATGGGCGGCGGCGGCATGAGCCCCAACGCCCTGCGCCACTTCGAACAGTCGCTGGCCGCCGTCGACGGCACCGGCCTGCCCGGCACCGCCAAGGTCGAACTCATCGAGCTGATCGACGACTTCGTGTGCGGGTTCGTGGCCAAGACCGACATCGAGCCCGGCGCCGAATCCCTGTCGGACGAGACGATGCGGGCGATCGCCGGGTACCTCGACACCCAGCTCGACACCGGGCACTTCCCGCAGGTCGCCAAGCTGCTGGGCGGCGCCGATCGCGCCGGTGCCCTGCGGCGGCTGTTCGGCGGCATGTCCACACCCGACGAACGCTTCGCCCGCGGCCTTGGCCAACTGCTGGACGGCGTCGCCGTGGCCGTCGACCGCGGCATCTGACGTTTGTCATAGGAAATCGTTGACGCGCACCAGCAGCGGACACACCGAATCGCGGCGAGCCTGGAGGCATGAAGAAATTCGCCTCCGCCGCGGGGCTCTTCCTGCTGGCCCCGCTGATCGCCGAATACCTGCTCGGCGACTTTCCCATCACCGTCCTGTTCCCCCTGATTCTGCTGGGCCCCACCTATGGTGGCGCCGCACTGCTGATCCGCGAGCTGGCGCGTCGTTTCGATCTCGGTTGGCCCTCCATCGTGCTGCTCGGACTCGCGTACGGCGTCATCGAAGAGGGCCTCATGACCCAGTCGCTGTTCAATCCGAACTACGCCGGAGCCCATCTGCTGGAGCACGGTTTCATTCCCGCGCTTGGCATCGCGGTGCCATGGACGATGTTCGTGCTCACCCTCCACACGGTGTGGAGCATCAGCGCCCCCATCGCCATCGTCGAGGAGATGTCACTGGAACGCCGCACCACTCCCTGGCTGGGGAAGATCGGACTGGCCGTCACCGCCATCCTGGCGTTCCTCGGCGCCGCGGCCACGACGGTGTTCACCTACGTCGGCATGGGCCGCTTCATGGCGTCGATTCCGCAGCTGGCCACCGTCGTCGTCATCGCCGCCGTCCTCATCGTGGTGGCGTTCAGGCTGCGGCCGGCGCGGACGCCGGGCACCGGACGGGCCCCGTCCGCCTGGCTGGTGCTGGCCACCGCCCTGGTCGCGGGAGTGGTGTTCGAGGCCGGGTGGACCTGGCTGCCCACCTGGATCGGCGTGGTCGCCCTGGGCATCGCCGAGCTGGGCATGGCGGTGATCATCCTGGTCTGGTCGCGCAAGCCCGGCTGGGGGCCCTGGCACCGCCTCGCCCTGGCTTCCGGCGCGATCCTCACCTACGCGTGGCACGGCTTCTTCACCAACGGCGTCATGCCCGCCTCGCCCGCCGTGATGCTGGCCAGCCACGTGATCTTCGCCGCGGGCGCGCTCGCCCTGCTGGTGGTGGCGGCGCTGCGGGTCCGCCGCGCGGCTACCGTGACGGCGTGACCGAGTCGAACACGTTGCTCCGGTGGATGCCGTTCAGCGAGCCCATCGCGAGGAACCGCGGCTGGCGCAAGTTCCTGATGATGCCGCTGGGGTTGTGCTACCTGGCCTACCCCGCCAGCGCCCTGCTGTCGGGACACCACTCCCTCGGCCTCAAGGCCGCGGGAATGGTGGCCCTGGCGGCGTTCGCGGCGTGCTTCCTGACGATCCCGATGACCGTCAGGGACCTGGAGCACCCCGGACGACTCGCGATGCCGCTGTTCGTCGTGGTCGGCGCCATGAGCGTGGCCTTCCCGTACGTCTTCGGGTACCAGTGGGTGGTGCTGGGCATCTATTCGTCCATTGTGTATGCGATGGGGATGCCGGCTCCCCGCGCGCTGGCCTGTGCGGCCGCCATCGGGGCGTCGCTGGTGGTCCAGGCGATGGTGCTGGGCGTGCCGTCGTCGTCCATGTGGGTGTGGCTGGTGGACAACGTCACCCTCACCCTGGTGTTCGTCAGCCTGCGCCACACCCGCGTCCTGGTGGTCCAGCTGCGCCGCGCCCGCGCCGACAACGCCCGACTGGCCGTGTCGGAGGAGCGGCTGCGCATCGCCCGCGACCTCCACGACCTGCTGGGGCACTCGCTGTCGCTCATCGTGCTGAAAAGCGAACTGGCCAAACGGATGGCCGCCAAGGAGGGCTCCGCGGTGGCCGACGAGATCGCCGACGTCGAGACCGTGGCGCGGCGGTCGCTCGCCGAGGTCCGCGACGCGGTGTCGGGATACCGCCAGCCCGGTCTGGCCTCCGAGCTGGAGGCGGCCCGCCAGGTGCTGGGTGCCGCCGGGATCGCGCTGCACGTGCGGCGCGGCGACGCGCCGCTGCATTCCGCCCTGGACGGCATCTTCGGCTGGGCCGTACGCGAGGCCGTCACCAACGTGGTGAGGCACTCGCGCGCCGACCGCTGCGACGTCGAACTGGACGTCGACGACCGCCGCGCACGGCTCACCGTGCGCGACAACGGAACCGGCGCGAGCGAGACCGGCTTCGGCAACGGTCTCAACGGACTCGGCGAAAGAGTGTCCGCACTGGGCGGTGACCTGAGTGCGGCGCCGTCGCCGCGGGGAGGATTCGTTTTGACCATCGAGGCGCCGATGCGCGACCTGACGGGAGCCAACGCATGATCACGGTGATGCTCGCCGAGGACCAGTCCATGGTCCGCGGCGCCCTGAAAGCGCTGCTCAGCCTCGAGGACGACATCGAGGTGGTGGCGGAGGCCGGCAGCGGCGACGAGGCGCTGGCCGCCGCCCGCGCCACGCGGCCCGACGTGGCGCTGCTGGACATCGAGATGCCCGGCCGCGACGGGCTCGCGGTGGCCTCGGAGCTGGCCGCCACCCAGCCGGAGTGCAGGGTCATGATCCTCACGACCTTCGGCCGTCCCGGCTTCCTGCGCCGCGCCATGGAATCCGGCGCCGCCGCCTTCCTGGTGAAGGACGGCCCGGCCGCCGAGCTGGCCGCGGCGATCCGTCGGGTCCTCAACGGCGAACGGGTCATCGACCCGGCGCTGGCCGCCGCGGCGCTGTCGGCGGGGCCCAATCCGCTGTCCAAGCGCGAGACCGACGTGCTGCGCGTGGCCGCCGACGGGTCGACGGTGTCGGACATCGCCTCGCGCGTCCACCTGTCGCACGGCACGGTGCGCAACTACCTGTCGACGGCGATCCACAAGCTCGGCGCCCGCAATCGCATGGAGGCGGTGAGCGCGGCGCGCAAGCACGGCTGGCTGTGACCTGCGATAAACATGAAAAGTTGTCATGTTTCTAGCAATAAACATGTATAAATTTGTCGGGTTTCTCTGGAACGCTTGGTAATACCGGACGGTAACCTGCTTGTGACCCATTAGGAGCGTGGCCCCGGCAGCCACGCGTCACCAAGGGAAGCCCATGAGACACCCCGGCAAAATCGCGGCGCTGGCCATCGTCGCCGCGGCGATCCTCACCCCTTCGGCGGCATACGCCGCCACCGTCCAGAGCAACCTCGTGGACGGCTCCGTCACCACCAGCGGCACCACCTGCAACTGGACCAACGCGGCCACCAGCGCCGACCCGCCCGCCACCGCCACCGTCGACGGCAGCACCGTCAAGCTGACCTGCGACGACGGCACCCCGGTCACCCTCAACAACAGCCCGGTCATCAGCTTCGATGACGCGGCCGGCACCGGCACCGCCGACGCCATCAACATCACCGCCACCAAGCTCGGCCAGACCTGCACCTACGAGGCCACGAACGTGACGTTGAACCGCGACGGCGACACCCGCAACTACGCGGGCGGCCCCTTCACCGCCAACAAGACCGACGGCAGCATCCTGTGCCCGTCGACCGCCACCCTCGACACCGCGTCGGTGGCGTTCCACTAGCGACATTCCCCGGCCGTCGTGCTCCGCCCATGCTGCGGGCGGGGCACGACATCCCTGATATGAGGTCTAGTTCCGGTGCAGCGCCTCGTTCAGGCCTCCCCAGGAACCGGAGCGGGGACGCGCCTCCAGGGCACCGGAGACCGTGTTGTGCCAGAACATCAGGTTGTCCGCGCCCGACAGCTCCCGCGCCTTCACCACCTCGCCGTCCGGCAGCGTCACCTTGGAACCGGCCGTGACGTAGCAACCGGCCGCCACCACGCAGTCGTCGCCCAGCGAGATGCCGATGCCGGCGTTGGCGCCCAACAGGCAGCGCTCGCCGATCGACACCACCACCGTGCCGCCCCCCGACAGGGTGCCCATGATGGACGCCCCGCCGCCGACGTCGCTGCCGTCGCCGACCACGACGCCCGCCGAGATGCGTCCCTCCACCATGGAGTTTCCTAGGGTGCCGGCGTTGTAGTTGACGAAGCCCTCGTGCATCACGGTGGTGCCCTCGGCCAGGTGGGCGCCCAGCCGCACCCGCGAGGCGTCGGCGATCCGCACGCCCGCGGGCATCACGTAGTCGGTCATGCGCGGGAACTTGTCGACGCCGTCCACCCGCAGGCGATGCGCCTTGCGGCGCGCCCGCGCCCGCGTCTCCTCGAGCCTGTCGGCCCGCACCGGCCCCAGATCGGTCCACGCGTTGTTGCTCAGCACGGCGAAGACGCCGTCCAGGTTGGCCTGATGCGGACGGATGTGCCTGGCCGACAACAGCTGTAGCCGCAGGTACGCGTCCGCGGCGTCGCCGGGCGCCTCCGCCAGCGAACCCACCCGGGTGATCACCGGGCGCACCTCCACCTGCCGGATCTCGTCGACGACGAGCTCGGCGAACCCGGCGCCGGCCGGCTCGGCCTCGCCCACCCCCAGCCGCTCGTACCAGACGTCCAGCACCGTCCCGTCGGCGTCGTAGCTGGCCAGACCGGTGCCCCAGGCACCCTCGGTGAGATAGCTGCTCATGTGGCTACCGTAAACGCGGCGCGTATCGTGTTTGCCCGTGGTGGCACTATCCGAAGCTCAGCTGGCTGACCCCGTCGCGCTCACGCGCGCCCTCGTCGACATCGAATCCGTGTCGGGCGACGAGAAGACGATCACCGACGTCATCGTGGCGGCCCTCGACGGCCACGCGCACCTGGACGTCCAGCGCGACGGCAACGTGGTGGTGGCCCGCACCCGGCTGGGCCGCGACACCCGGCTGGCGCTGGCCGGGCACACCGACACCGTGCCGCTGCACGACAACTTCCCGTCCCACACCGACGGCGACATCATGTACGGCTGCGGCACCTGCGACATGAAGTCCGGCACCGCGATCGCGCTGCACCTGGCCCACACCCTCACCGACCCCGTCTACGACCTCACCTATGTCTTCTACGACTGCGAGGAGATCGAAAGCGAGCGCAACGGCCTGGGCCGCCTGGCCCGCACCCGTCCCGACTGGCTGGCGGCCGACTTCGCGTTCCTGCTGGAGCCCAGCCACGGCGAGGTGGAGGCCGGCTGCCAGGGCACCATGCGCGTCGAGGTACGCACCCACGGCAAGCGGGCGCACTCGGCCCGCAGTTGGTTGGGGGACAACGCCATCCACCGCGCCGCGGACATCCTCCAGCGGCTGCGCGACTACGAGGCCCGCACCGTGGACATCGATGGATGTCGCTACCGCGAGGGGCTGAACGCGGTGCGCATCTCGGGCGGCGTCGCCGGCAACGTCATCCCCGACGCCTGCGCCGTCGAGGTGAACTTCCGCATCGCCCCCGACCGCTCCATCGACGACGCCAAGCGCCACGTCGCCGAGGTGTTCGACGGCTTCGACCTCACCGTCACCGACGCCGCGCCCGCCGCCTCGCCGGGCCTGTCGGCGCCCCACGCGCGCGAGTTCCTGGCGGCCGTTGGCCGCGACCCGGTCGCCAAGCTGGGCTGGACCGACGTGGCGCGCTTCGCCACCCTGGGCATTCCCGCGGTCAACTTCGGCCCCGGCGACCCGAATCTGGCCCACACCAAGGACGAACACGTGTCGTGCGCCCGCATCATCGAGTGCGCCGACACCCTGCGCGACTACCTGACGGGAGCCGGACGATGACCGCGCCACGCCCCAAGATCACCTCCGAAGCGCACCTGCTGGACACGGTCCACCGCCACGAGTGGAAGCAGAAGGACGCGTGGCGGGCGCTGCGCATCCTGTCGGAGTTCGTCGACGGCTTCGACACGCTGTCCGATGTGGGCTCCGCGGTGGCGGTGTTCGGTTCGGCGCGCACCAAGCCCGGCAGCGAGGAATACGTGCTGGCCGAACGGGTCGGCGCCGCCCTGGCCAAGGCCAACTTCGGCGTCATCACCGGCGGCGGGCCCGGCGCCATGGAGGCCGCCAACCGGGGCGCCCGCCAGGCCGGGGGAGTGTCGATCGGGCTGGGCATCGAGCTGCCCTTCGAACAGAAGCTCAACGACTTCATCGACCTGGGCCTGGACTTCCGGTACTTCTTCATCCGCAAGACGATGTTCGTCAAGTACGCCCAGGCGTTTTGCGTGCTGCCCGGCGGCTTCGGGACCATGGACGAACTGTTCGAGGCGCTCACTCTGGTGCAGACCAAGAAGGTCACCCGCTTCCCGGTGGTGCTGCTGGGCACCGAGTTCTGGGGCGGCCTGATCGGCTGGCTGCGCGAGCGGATGCTGGTCAGCGGCAAGATCGCCGAGGCCGACGTCGACCTGATGCTGGTCACCGACGACGTGGACGAGGCCGTGGCGCACATCGTGTCCGAATGCGACTACCTGCGCGAGAACGGCCAGATCAAGGACTGAGCGCGACGCCGCGTCCACATTATGGGATCGATGTCCGTTGTGTGCCAAGGGCCGCCGCCACGGCATTCGCCCCACTGGTCGCACGCCGTCCGATATGTCCGTCACGACGCGTCGTCAATAGGTAACTCTCCATATATAAATATCAATTAATACTTACCTGGTATTGCCGCTGCGCCCGAGAGTCAATTATGTTGTCTGGGTAACTGTGGCGCGCGGCTCATACCGCTCGCTGACCCCTTCGAAGGAGAACTTCCCGTGAAGCTCAAGACAAAGAGGCTCGCGATCCTCGGCGCTGCCGCCGTGGCCGCTGGCGCTCTCGCTGTCGGGTACGCGTCCCTCCCGGCACAGGCCGACGACTCGCACAGCGGTAAAGGCGTCCACGAAAAGGTCGTTGGCGGCGAGCCCGCCAAGGACGGAGAATTCCCGTTCATCGTTCGCATGTTCTCGGACGGCTCCGAGCTGTGCGACGGTTCCATCATTCGTCAGGACGTCATCCTGACCGCCGCGCACTGCGCGGCCGCCGTCAACAACAAGCCCGACGGCGTGACCTTCAAGTACGGCGCCAACAAGGTCAGCCAGCTGACCAAGGAGGTCAAGGCCACCGACATCAAGGTGTCGGCCAACTGGGACGACAACTCGATGAAGGACGACTGGGCGGTCTTCAAGATCGACACCCCGATCACCGACGTCGAGCCGGTCACCCTGGCCGCCGACGACAGCAACGACAAGGGCGACCAGACGATCATGGGCTGGGGCTCCACCTCCGAGGGCGGCGACCAGTCGGACGACCTGATGAAGGCCACCGTCCCGGTCGTCGACGACGAGACCTGCAAGAAGGCCTACGACACCCTCGACGCGGCCAGCATGCTGTGCGCCGGTAAGGACGAGGGCGGCGTGGACACCTGCCAGGGCGACTCCGGTGGCCCGATGGGCGTCGTCGGTGACGACGGCAAGTTCACCCAGACCGGCATCGTGAGCTGGGGTCAGGGCTGCGCCGAAAAGGGCTTCCCGGGCGTGTACGGCCAGGTCAGCTACCTTGCCAAGGACATCAACGCCGCCGCTGACGGATTCGGAGGCGGCCAGTAGACGCTCATTCCGACCCCGGTCCCCCGTGACCGGATAGGAGCAGCGGATTCACTCCGAAGCCGCCACGAACCCACCCGGTTCGTGGCGGCTTTTCGGTGCCGTCTCGCCGGGCGAGCGGCGGCACATTTGCGCCATTTGGAGGGTTATGTGGCTGTTACGCAGCGGATATGACGGCCTCCGTCCACACTTCGGCCACAATTAGGTTCGCGTAGAGAACGCCTGGAATTCACGACATTCGTGTCAATCGCGGCGAATCGCGGGGGTCACGCCCACGTGTGTCGCAAATGGTCGCGCGCAGGGTTTCGGTTCGATAACAACTGTGGTGGGGTGGCACGAAACCGGGAGAGACAGCGTCGGCGAACTGGGCTAGTCTTACGCCAACCACTGATGGATTTCCCTCACGGCGCTCCGCGTCGTGCCATTGACTCATGTGGAGCGATACGCGATGAACGATAAGATGCCCAAACGGGACGCCAGCACGATGGTGGACGTGTCCACCGTCTACGGCGTTGGAATGAACATGCAGAACGGTCTGCAGGACTACGACAAACAATCGCAGTACTGCGACACCAAGTTGACCAACGCCGGCCCCAAGGGCGGTGTGGTCCCCCTGGGGCGCGACCCGAGGTACCTCGGCGTGCAGACCGCTGTCAGTTATCACAGCACCTGCATGGAGTCGGCCAAGAAGCTGGCGCAGGACTTTCGCACGGGGACGGACCGACTGGCTCGCATCACCCGCAAGATCACCCTGGAGCTCAACTACACCGATGAGCAGGGTGGCGCCAACCTCGACCTCAAGAAGCTCTGTGATGTCACGGGGCTGCCGGAGAAGGTCGAAGATCCGGATGAATACGGCGGTGCGGCACCGCACGGCCCGATGCGAGCGGTCTAGTAGGACTTGAGGACGAAGGTGTGAACCATGGCTAGCGACTACGACAAGCTGTCGCTTGACGACATGCTCCATATGGTCAACTCTGATGACCTTGAAAAGATGCCCGATCAGGCTCAAGGCTGGAAAGACATGTCCGACATGTTCCAGCAGTCGATCACGCAGCTTGAGGGTGACTCCGGCAGTGCGAAGAAGTCGTGGACCGGTAAGGCCGCCACGCGCTACTTCGAAGAGACCGATCGGACTCTCACGTCAATGCGGGAGGCCCAGAAGAAGGCGCTGGGCAACCACGACGCGTGGAACGTGGTGTACACGGCCGCCACGCAGGCCAAGAAGGCGGTCAATGATCAACACGATCAGTGGACCACCCATCACGCGACCCTGGCGGCCAATGCCAAGGCGAAGGCCAAGCAGACGATCAGCGACCACCCGCACGTCACCAACGCCGATAGCGGCGAACTCACCGACGCGCAGGTGAAGGCGGCCCGCGAGCCCTACGAGAAGGCGGCTCGTACGGCGCTGACCACTCACTCGGCGACCATCGAGGACCAGTTCGTCAACAAGATCTGGGACCCGGGCACGGCAGCGGACTACACCCCGCCGCCAGACCCCGGCAAGGTGCCGCCGTTCCCCGGCCCGCCCAGTGGTGGCAGTGGCGGCGGTGGAGGCGGCACCCGCACCGGCGGAGGCTCGCGCACCACCAACGTCAACACCCCGAACTCTCCCAACACCCCCGAGCCGCCGCCGGTGCTGACGACACCACCACCGACGCCGGTTCCCACACCGACCCCGACGCCGACGCCGACCCCCACACCAACGCCGACGCCGATCCCCACCCCCATCCCGACGCCGATTCCGCGTCCGATCCCGACCCCGCGACCGACTCCCATCCCGGAGCCGATCCCGGAGCCGACGCCGACCCCGCGTCCGACGCCGACTCCGCGTCCCACCCCGGTGCCGCGGCCGACGCCGCGACCGCCGGTACGGACCGGACCGCCGATCGAGGAGGGGCCGGTGGGACCGCGTCCCCCGGGACGCACCGTGAACCCGGTCATCGGCAAGCGTGCCGGCGGTCCCCGCGGCATCGCGGGCGAGGAGCCGATGCCCAACGGCCGCGGCATCGCCAACGCGCAGCGTCCGAACCCCGTGGTGCGCAACGTGAACCCGAGGGTCATCGGCGGCCGCAACGGCCTGCGTGGCCCGGCCGGCGAGCCGATCGAGGGCGCTGGCCCCCGCACCGGCGTGCCGGGCAGCCGAGTCGGACGGATGGGTCCGAACATGAAGGCCGGCATCGCCGGCAAGGACACGCGCGGTGTCTTCGGCACCCGTCAGTCCAAGATGGCGCAGGCCGCCGAGGGCGAGATGCCCGGTGGAGCGCGGGCCGGTGTCCGCGCCCCGTCGATGCGCGCCAACAACACGGGCCTGAGCCGCGGAGTGATCCGGGGCGCCAAGGCCGGTGGGATGAGCGCCGAGGAGGGCATGAACTCGCGTGCCGGTGGAGCGGGCCGTTACGGTGCCGCCGCCGGTGCCAAGGGCCGCCGCAAGCAGGACGAGCGCGAGGCGACCCTGTCGAGCGACGGACCGCTGGACGACGTGTTCGCCATCGACCAGACGGTGGTCCCCGGAGTGATCCGCGGCCACGACGTCGACGACACCGAGCACACCGCGGGCCCCGCCGCCTTCGGTGAGCGTCCGGGCAAGAACGTCAAGAAGGACAAGAAGAAGGACTTCGACGCGGAGTGGGACGACTGGTAGGCCGTCAGACTCCCTGAGCGGCGTTGGGACCGACCGAAGCGACATCTAAGGTGGGTCCCAACGCCGTTTGCTATTGACAGACAAAGAAAGTGGCCACATGCGTACCGTTCGCCTCGTCGCGGCGCTCGTGTTGGCGGCCGGGTTCACGCTGGCCCTGCCGACCACCGCCCACGCCGATCAGACCCGAGACAGCCAGTGGTACCTGAACTCGCTGCACGTCACCGACGCGCAGAAGTTCGCGCAGGGCAAGGGCGTCACGATCGGGTTCATCGGGGGGACCGTCGACGCCACCCACCCCGACCTGGCCGACGCGGTGGCATCCACTCACGACTTCGGCGCCTCGGAGCAGGACAACGCCGAACAGTCCGGCACCGGCCCGGCCTCCGTCCTGGCGGGACGCGGCCACGGCGGCGACAAGGGCGTCCTGGGCGTCGCGCCCAAGGCGCAGCTCGCCCTGGCGTTTGTGGACACCGGCCAGGAGGACCTCGGCCGCCGCGGCGTCGAGATCGCCCAGGCCATGCAGTACCTGTTGGATCAGCACGTGGATCTCATCGTGGTCACCGTGCCGGCGCCCTCCGACAACACCGGCAACGTCCAAAAGCTCACCGACCAGGCCTACAACGACGACGTCCCGGTGATCAGCGCCTCGGGCGACCACGCCTCCGGCGTCAGCCCGAACGAGGCGTACTTTCCGGCCTCCAGCCGCCACGCCATCCCCGCGGTGGGCGCCACCAAGGACGGCAAGTTCTGGCCACGCTCGGTGCCGCCGACGCCCGACGGCGCCGACGAGCGCTCCCAGCCGTTGACCCTGGCGGCCCCGGCGGCGGGCATCGTCAGCGCCCGCGCCAACGGCAAGTACGGAACGGCCGACGGCACCGCCTTCGCCGCGGCGCTCACCGCGGGAACCTTCGCGCTGGTGAAGTCGCGGTGGCCGGACGTCACCTGGGACGAGATCGTCGGACACGTGATCGGCGCGGCCTCCAACGGCAACAAGTACGACGACAAGCTGGGGCACGGCGTCGTCGACCCCTGCAAGGCGCTCGGCTCGGCCTTCGGCTCCCACAAGACGGTGGGCCGCGAGGGCAAGTGCGTGCCCACCGCCGACGGCGACGCCGCGGTCGGCGGCCCGAGCGCGCACCGCGACAACACCGTGCTCGCCTCGGCGATCGGGCTGATCGGCGTCGCGGGCCTCGCGGCCCTGGTGCTCGCCGTGCGAGTGCGCGATCGCCGCGGATCATCCCGTACCGCCACGAACCAGGCACGCCCGTAGGGCCAGGCTGGCGAAGCTGGCGGTGTCCGCATACGATGAACCAGTTACCCCCGTCTTGCCTGTCCTGGAGGGCACACCTTTATGACGATGGTGCACGCACCCGCCGCTCGCGGCACGGCGGCCGTTGCCGCCAAACGGCAACGCGCCGACGAGTCGGTGTCCTTCACCGCCCACAACAACGGGCGCCTCGGCCCATTCACGCTGGTGCATCTGTTCGCCGTGGAACTGGCGATCGGGATCGGCGCCGGCGTCTACACCCTGAACCAGCACGCGCCCATGAACAAGGCCCTGCCCTGGTACATCGGGGCGGGCGTGGCGGTCGTGCTGGTCCTGCTGCCGGTGTTCCTGCGCGGCGGGGGAGTGTGGCTGTACCAGGCGATCCCGATGCGGCGCCGCCTGGCGGGCCGCCGCTACCAGCCCGGGCTGTCCAAAGAGGTGATCCACGGGATCGCCCCGGACCTGGGCATCGTGGGCATCGTGGAGCGCGACACCGACATCGGGATCGGCCACGACGACGGCGGATGGTTCGCCGCGCTGGCCATGGGCGGCGTCGACGGGGTGACCGAACCGGTGCCGCTGAACCGATTGGCGCGCCTGTTCACCGAGTCGGGGGTGCCCGTGTCGGCGATCCAGGTGGTCGGGCACACCGTCCCCATCGGGCTTTCGGGCCACGACGGCAGCGCCGCCTCGCGGTCCTATCAGGAGCTGCTCAACGGGCTGCCCGCCGTGGTGCACCACACCAGCTGGCTGGCTGTCCGCATGAACACCGAGGACGCCATGGACGCCGCCGCCGACCGCGGCGGCGACATCGACGGCGTCCACAAGGCGCTGGCGGTCACCGTCAGCCGGGTCGGCAAGCTGCTGCGCAACGCGGGCGTGGAGAACCGGGTGCTGGACGCCGAGGGGCTGCGCGACATGTTGCTGCAGTCGCTGGGGCTGACCGCCACCGACATTCCCGCGGGGCAGCAGCGGATCGGCGAGTCCTGGCAGCTGTGGCAGGGCGACGGCCTGCAACACGTGACGTACCGGGTGACGCGCTGGCCCACCGACGAGCAGACCCTGCGGCACCTGATCGACGTGCTGGCGGCGGTGCCCGCGGTGTTCACCACCGCGTCGGTGACGTTGCGCCCCGGCACGGTGGAGACGCGCGACCCCGACGGGCGGCCCACCGATCGACGGGTCGAAGTGGACTGTCTGATTCGGATCACGGGCGACGCGCAGACCTCGGCGGCGGGCAACGCCCGCGTGCGGGGTGCCGCCGAATCCCTGGGGGCGAAACTGGAACGACTGGACGGCGAACAGGGCCCGGCGGCGTACGCGTCCGCCCCCACTGGAGGAGGCTCGCAATGAGTCAGCAGGGAAACAACGACCGTCCCGAAGACCGCGAAGAGGACGAGCGCGGAGGCGACGGGCAGCGCGGTTCGGACTCCTCGGCGCCCAAGACGCCGCCCGGGCCGTTCCCTCCCCGCGGCCCCCGTCCGCCCCACAGCTCCTACCGCTCCAGCGCGGCCGTGCCGCCGCC
>NZ_DASQPW010000122.1:0-5325 GCF_035643755.1 Stackebrandtia sp.
GCCGCTCCCGGCGCGGTGGTTCTGGCCAACGTCGCCGACCTCACGACGATGGCGGGCGGGCTGGCCGGGATCCTGCCCGAGGCCGCCGACAAGCTCGCCCCCGAGGAGTTCCGCGCCCTGGCGCCCGACTGGCTGGCGCCCCACCTCTACGGCAATTGACGCGCGCCCGCCCCGCCGCCACAATGAGTTCCATCGACACTACGGAGGTCGGATGAGGTTTTCGGTGCGCCGCAGGGTTTCCGGCACGTCCATCGCGGCGACCGTCGTGATGGTCGCGACGTACGCGGTCCTACCCGCCCAGGCCGCCGAGGCGGCGCCGGTGTCGGTGTACCTCACCACCGCCGACGGCCATCACCTGCTGGAGCCGGGCGAGCGCCTCGACTTCGGCCACGACCCCGACGCCATCGACCTGCCCGTCGACGCCGCCGGCCGCCATCAGTCCATGTTGGGCGTCGGCGCCTCGGTCACCGAATCCTCGGCGCACCTGATTTCCCAACTGCCCAAGGACAAACGCGAAACCCTGATGGCGGACCTGTTCGGCGACAAGGGAATCGGACTGGACTACCTGCGCCAACCCGTGGCGTCCAGCGACTTCGTCAAGTCGCTGCCGTTCTACTCCTACGACGACGGCGACACCCCCGACCCCGATCTCACCCGCTTCGCCATCACCCGCGACGAGCCCGAGATCCTGCCCGTGCTGCGCCAGGCCCGCGCCACCAACGGCTCGGTGCGCGTCATGGCCTCCCCCTGGAGCCCGCCCGCCTGGATGAAGGACAGCGGCCAACTCACCGACGGCCGCCTCAAACCCGAGTACTACCGCGCCTACGCCGACTACCTGGTGAAGTTCATCCGCGCCTACGCGAAGGCGGGCATCACGATCGGCGAGCTCACGCCGCAAAACGAACCGCTGTTCGGCAACCCGAAATACCCCTCCACCCGTTTTTCGTCCACACAGGAGGCCGACTTCCTGCGGGTGCTGGATCGCCGCCTCACCGCCGCCAGGCTCGACACGAAGATCTTCGCGTTCGACGACAACTGGCAAGACTGGAAGTACGCCGTCGACGTGCTGCGCGCCACCAGCGACATCCGCCGCGTCGTCGGCGCCGCCTTCCACTGCTACAAGGGCGATCCCGAATCGGCCCGCCACATCGGCGACCTCGGCGGACGCGTCGCCCTCACCGAGTGCTCGGGCGCCGAGTCCCGTTCGCCGGGCACCAGCTTCTCGTCGAGTCTGAAGTGGCAGACGGAGAACCTGACGATCCGCGCCCTGCGCAGCGGCTCCGAGACCCTGATGGGCTGGAACCTCGCCCTGGACGCCAAGGGCGGGCCCCACGACGGCTACTGCCTCGACCGCTGCCGCGGCGTCGCCACCATCGACGGCTCCACGGTCAGCTACAACGCTCAGTACTACAGTCTCGGCCACGTGTCGAAGTTCGTGGCGCGCGGCGCCCGCCGCGTCGACTCGGGCACCCAGGGCGGCGGGGGAGTGGAGTCGGTCGCCTTCGTCAACCCCGACGGCACCCGGGCGCTGGTCGTCCTCAACGCCGACGACTCAGCGCACACCTTCACCTTCGGCGAGCACGCCGAACGCGCCGAATACGCCCTGCCCGCCGGTGCCGTGGCGACGTTCACCTGGCCGGGATCGGCGGATCGGAAATAACCCGCCGCCCGCCGTCGCTGTCCATCGATTGACGACCGCGACAGCAAGGAGCCCACGGTGAACGACGCCGCCCACGACCCATCGATCCGCGCCCGTGCGCGCGGCACCGCGCCGGTGCCGCTGTCCGTGCTCGACCTGGCCACGGTCAGCTCGGGAAGCACGGTGGCGCGGGCTCTGGACACCACCACCCGCGCCGCCCAGGCCGCCGAATCGCTGGGCTACCACCGTTTCTGGGTCGCCGAACACCACTCCATGCCCGGCATCGCCTCCTCGTCCCCCGCGGTGCTGATCGCCCACCTCGCCGCCCACACCGACACCATCCGGCTCGGCTCGGGCGGCGTCATGCTGTCCAACCACGCGCCCCTGGTGATCGCCGAACAGTTCGGCACGCTGGAGGCCCTGCACCCCGGCCGCGTCGACCTGGGCCTGGGCCGCGCCCCGGGCACCGACCGCCCCACCATGCTGGCGCTGCGCCGCGACACCGACTCCGATCCCGACGACTTCGACACCGAGCTGGCCGAACTGGTGCACTTCCTCGACGCCAGCTGGCCCGACAAGCACCCGTACCGCCGCATCAACGCGATCCCCGGCCCCGCGCAGGCCGCGGCGGGCGACTACCCGCACTCCCGCCCGCCGATCTGGCTGCTGGGTTCCAGCGGCTACTCCGCGCGCCTGGCGGGGGCGCTGGGCTGGCCGTTCGCCTTCGCGCACCACTTCTCGGCGCAGAACACGCTGCCCGCGCTGCGGCTGTACCGCGACAGCTTCTCCCCGTCGGCGATCCTCGACCGTCCATACGCGATGATCGCGGCCAGCGCCGTCGCCGCCGACACCACGGACGAGGCCGCCCGCCTGGCGCGCACCATGGGCCTGGCCATGCTGCGCGTCCGCGGCGGGCGTCCCGGCCTGATGCCCTCGCCCGAGGAGGCCGAGAACCACCCGTACACCCCCGCCGAGCGCGAGTTCATCGACGCCTGGTTGTCCAATGTGGTGTACGGATCGGCCTCTGAGGTGGCCGACGGCCTCAACGAACTCGTCGAGCGCACCGCCGCCGACGAACTCATGATCGTGTCGAATGTGTACGGAGACGACACGCGAATCCGTTCGTACGAGCTGATCGCGAAGGCCTACGGGTTGACGGAGTGAGTTGCGCGGTGCCTTACCGTGGTGCGTCATGGACGAGATCGAGGAACTGCGCGCCGAAATCGAGGCGTGTCACAACGAGTTGGCGGAGCGCCGCGCCGTCAGGCGGCTGGACGGCTTCGCTCGGCTCTACGCCGCGATCCTGGCCGCCGTGATGGTGGTGCTGCCGTGGTTCCCGCTGTACAGGCCGTACACGCACGGCGGCTTCACCGTCGCCGTCACCCCGGTGGTGGACACGCGCGGTGGCGGGCAGGGGTTGGCGTGGCTCGTGCTCGCGGCGCTGGCCGCGCTGCTGATGACGGCGGTCGGCAAGGAGCGTTTGGCCACAGTGGTGCTCCCCGTCGTCCTGGCGGCCGTGGCCGCGGCGATCGTCGCGCTGATCGTCGTTCGGGTGGATCTCCCGCGCGACATCGAACTCTCCGACACCGGTGTGGCGAGCATCGTGTGTCTGGTGTTGCTGTTCGTCGTCGGCATTCTTCACGCGTTCGCCATCAAGTCGGCCAACGACTCCGAAGTGGACAGAATCAATCGGAAGCGGATGCGCAATACCAACGGTTAACGGCTCGGCCCCGGCGACACGCACTCGGCGAGGACCTCGGGGTCCACATTGCCCCCGCTGATCACCGCGACCGTGCGCCCCCAGTCCGCGCCGTACCGCAGGTACGCCGCGGTGGTCAACGCCCCCGAGGGCTCGGCCACCACATGCGACTGTCGCGCCAGTTCGCCCACGGCCGTGAGGATCTCGTCCTCGGCCACCGTCACCACGTCGTCCAGGTACCGCCGTATGTGCGCGAACGTCAACGCGGACGGCTCCACCCGCACCCCGTCGGCCACGGTGCGGTAGCGGTCCTCCACGCTCCAGTGCACCCGCTTGCCCGCCCGAAATCCCTCGGCGGTGTCGGCCGCCAGCTCGGGCTCCACCCCGATGACCCGGGCCGACGGCGACAGAGCCTTGACGGCCACCCCGACGCCCGACGCCAACCCTCCGCCCCCGATCGGCACCAGCACGGTCTCCACGTCGGACATGTCGGCGACGATCTCGGCCCCGATCGTGCCCTGCCCCGCGATCACGTCGCGGTGGTCGTACGGCGGAACGACCGCCAGCCCCCGCTCGGCGGCCAACTCGGCGCACGCCTCCTCCCTCCTGGCCCCGGGCACGACCACCACCTCGGCCCCCGTCGCCCGCATCGCCTCCAGCTTCACCCGCGGGGCGGCATCGGGCGCCACCACCACACACGCCACCCCGCGCCGCGCCGCGGCATACCCCAGCGCCCGCCCGTGATTGCCCGACGAATGCGTGACCACCCCGCCCACCGACTCGGGCAGCCGCGCCACCGCGTTGGCCGCCCCCCGAATCTTGAACGCCCCCACGGGTTGCAGGTTCTCGGGCTTCAACCACAGCCCGCCCGCCCACGCGGCGGGAAGCAGCGGCGTCCGCAGGGATATCCCCCGAACGCGCTCGGCGGCGGCGGTGATGTCGTCCAGGGTCACGAAGTCCATGGCGACATGATCCCCGACGACACGTCAAGCGGTGACCCGATGTCCGGCGTGATGGTCTTTTGATACCGCACCTTGACGGGACAGTCGCGGTCATCGTCGTCAATGGTGGCAGTCAGCAGGCCCCGCCCCGCAACTCGCTGGTACCGATATGGCGACCCTCGGTCTGGCGCCGGAGCGGATCTGTGGAGTCGGGATCGATGACGCTCGCGTCCGTGACGTCGCCCTCGCGTGCGAGCACTTTGGCGTCGTCCGCGATATGGATGTTGTGGTCGTACGCCGTGTTTGTCCACTGACCTAAGGGAAGGTCGCGACTCAGCTCACGCCGTACCTGATGATCGTCTTCAGCTTCGCGGGCTCGGTGCGCCGGGGGTCCGACAGGTAGATCTCGTGGTGGCGGCCCGTCACCTTCAGGTCCCGCTCGGCGGCGAACTCGAGCATGCCCTTGATGGCGGGGGCCTCGGCCGCGTACGGTCCGATGTGGAGCACGTGGATGCTGCGGCCCTCGTCGTATGTGGACAGACGCACCCGGTCCACGGGGATGCCGGGTTTCTTCTTCGCCCCGCGTTGCCTCGCCGCGTCGACCAGGTCCTGCGTCACCTGCGGCGGCTGCGGGATCACCATGGTCCACGCCCACGCCGACCGATCGGCGATCAGCTCGAACTTGCCCTCCTGGTTGGCGTCCCAGAACCCCTCCAGCGGGGGGACCGTGTATTCCAGGGTCCCCGCGTTCTTCAGCGCGAATCTCGCGCCGTACGCCACGGTGTACAGGGCCTCGACTCCGTGGGCGTACACCTCGCCCGAGGGGTCGCCGACACCGTCGATCATGAGGAACGGGCGCGGCGGCACGTCTACAATGGATGGAGTGGTCTTGGCGGCGTACAGCAGCCTGTCGGTCTTCTTCAGATCCACCGCGGCAGGCTATCGCGCGGGTACGACACCCGGGATCGATTCAGACGCTGGCCGCGCGCGACAGCGCCGCGGCCTGGTGACCCGCCTCGGCGACCTCGGCGGGCGGGAACTCCCCG
>NZ_DASQPW010000123.1:0-4182 GCF_035643755.1 Stackebrandtia sp.
AGCCGGTGGCGATCTCGCCGACCAGCGCCGCCCGGGCGTCGTTCTCCAGCACGGCGGGGAGCCCGAGGACATCGGCGGCCCAGGCGATCAGGTCGACGCCGGCGAGGCCCTGCTGCTTGTCGTGGGCCTGGACGAGCCGCCCGGCGGCCTGGTCCACGACGCCGGGCACCGCGATGCCGACGGCCGTGGGCGCGGCGGCGTCGATCAGGTCGCCCGCGGCGGCGCGCGCCCGGGCGAGGTCGTCGCCGCCTGCCGGCACGGTCGTGGTGCTCACGGGGACTCCCGCGTCGATGACGCCGAGCTTGATGGCGGAGCCGCCGAAGTCGACGCACAGTTCCATGACCCGACACCTCCTCGTCCACCAATGGATCACCACCATGATCCACGGTGGCGATCTTGAGGTTGGTAACGTTACCAACCGCCCCTGAGCTTTGGCAAGCCTCGTTTTGTCGCAGTTCGGTATCAGGGATATTCGATGGAGACCGGCAACTCAACCGTCCGGCCCGCGCCCGCGTCCTCGTCGCCCAGCCGCGAGAACAACAGCGTCGCGGCCTCCCGTCCCAGCAGCCGCGCGTCGTGATTGATGATCGTCACCGGCACCGGCATCAGCTCCGACAGCTCGAAGTCGTCGAAGCTCACGATCGCCGGGCCCGGACCCGGCAGCCCGTCGCGGATCCGTCGCCCGATCTCGCGCAGCGCGCCGATGGTATTACGGTTGTTGGCGCTGAAGATCGCCGTCGGCGGCAGCCGCTGATCCAGCATCAACCGCGCCGCCCGGCTCGCCGCGGTGACGTCCTGCTGATCCCGCGCCACGATCGCCGGATCGATGGCCGCGCCCCGCTCGATCATCGCCCGCTCGTACCCCCGATACCGCCGCTGACCCGTGAACACCGAGCTGCTGGTGCCCAGAAACCCGATCCGCGTGTGCCCGGCGTCCAACAGCGAGATCGTCCCCCGATACGCGCCGCCCACGTCGTCGAGCAACACCGTGTCGACGTCCAGCCCCTCGACCTGCCGCGAGGCCAACACCACCGGCACGTCCCCCAGCCGCTCGGGCCGCAGGTGCGCCGCGTCCCCGCTGGTCGGCACCAACACCAGCCCCTCGACCTGCCGCCCGATGAAGTCGCTGACCAGCTGCCGCTCGCGCGCGTCGTCCTCGCCGGTGTTCCCCAGGATGATCCGCCGCCCGTGCTCGGCGGCGATCTCCTCGACCCCCAGCGCGAAGTTCCCGTAGTACGGGTTGGCCAGGTTGGTGATGGCGATCCCCACCAGGCCGCTGGGCTGCCCGGGCCTCAGGCTGCGCGCGTTCTCGTTGCGGTAGTACCCCAACTCGCGCACCGCCGCCATCACCCGCTCCTGCAGGTCCGGCCGCACGTTCCTGCCGCCCGCCAACGTCCGCGACGCGGTCATCGGGCTGACCCCCGCGCGGTTGGCGACCTCCTTGATCGTCGGCTGGCGTGCCCCTTTGGACGTCGACATCCCAGCCCTCCTTCGCTCCGGCGCCGATCCTATGCTCCCCCACCCTTCCGCCGTCCCGTCGCGCCCGCCCGCCGACGCGGATCTGGATTACCATCGCGGTGGTGACGTCCGCTCGAAGGGTGAACTGATGGGGATCTTGGCCGATCGGCTCGACGCGATGGTCGTCAGGGTGTCGTCGCCGGACGGACGGATCGCGGGCGAGCTGCGAAACCGGGACGACATCACCGTGTCGTTTCCCGCCGGCGGTTTCCGCCGCTACACCGAACGCGGTCTGGAGCACCAACTGTCCCGCCTGGTGCTGCGGCTGTGGACCGGCTACCGGCGGGGCTTCGACACGGCGCTCGCCGAGGCCCTCGACGGGAACCCCGAAAAGCCCCGACGGTCCTGGGACGCCAACCAGCGCCGCTTTCACACCGCGCAGGCCGAGACCGTCGCCGAGGGGATGTCCCCGGCCGAGTGCGTGTACCTGCGGACCGCCGGGATGAGGTCGTGTGACGTCGTCGTCCGCGACGGCACGGTGAACAAAATGGACGAATCGGAGTTCGTCGCCGAGCTGCTCGGCGCCTACCGCGCGATGAACCGGGACTTCCGCGCCAAGATGTACGAGCTTCGCGCCGAACACTTCGACGCCAGTCCACTTTAGGCGGAATTGCCGGTGGGTATGAGGCCGCCGTCGGCGTCGGTGGGGTCGAAGGTCTTGGGGCGATTGGCGAAGACCGGAACCCCGGTCGTCTGGTCGTCGCGCTGCATCAGCTTGTTGACCGTGTCGTCGGTGGTGTTCAGCGCCTTGATGATGCGCTGTTCGTCCGCCTCGATGTTCTTGCGCGCCTTTTCCAACGCCTTCTTGACGTTGTCCATGACGCCCCACACGTAGGCGGCGCCCAGCTCCACCTCCTCGGTCTTGTCGGGGGTGAACTTGCCCGCCGTGCCCAGGCCGCCGGAGATGACGGCCGAGGCTATCTGGACGCTCAGCTTGCTCGGCAGCAACGGAACCAGCAGCGACTGCACGGCGGTGGCGACGCCGAGAAAGACGGCCAGGCCCGTAGCGGTGTCGGGGCGGATCGCGTCCAACGCCGTGGTGCCCTTCTTGGCGATGTCCAGGGCGGCGGTGCGGCCGTTGGCGTACACGGCCCGCATCGCCTCGGCGTTTTTGCGCAGGCACGCGGCCATGACGCCGTGATTGGCGCGCACCAGCTCCAACGGCGAGAAGAAGTCCTCGACCAGGGCCGTTCCGAACATGCCGCGCCAGGACGCCTGGATGTAGTTCTTGGCGGTGTCGATGTTCTCCAGGCGGGTGTCGCCGCTGACGTCTTCGGAGGTACCGAACATCACCTCGACCTGCTTCATCTTCTTGATGAGCGGATCGAAGTCCGAGGGCACCGGCTTGCCGAACTCCTCGAACGTCGGCTTGACCCAGTCGAAGTGGCTGAGGATCTCCTCGTCGGTGGGGTCCTTGGCGTCCGTGTCCGTTGTGGGGGGTCCGGTGGGTACCGGTTTGCTGTTGTACTCCAGGCGGGCGGCACGCACCAGGGCGTCGAGTAGGTCATCGACGGCCTTGTCCAGGTCGTCGTCGAATGTGTCGTTCATGTGATCGTCGGCCTGTCTAGTCGTTCCAGTAGTTCGGGACCTGCAGCTCGCCCGGTATCTCGTCGCCGTGCAGCTTGGTGTCGGGTTCGCTGTCGATGACGTCCTTGAGCTTGTCCGCCAGGGAACCGTCGATCTTCTCGAACGCGTCGATGGCCTCCTTGAGCGCGTAACTGACGCTCAGCATGGACCCGGCCGTCACGAACAACAGTTGTTCGTAGACCGCGGCCAGCGATGCCCACGCCGGATGCGTGGCACCGAACTTCTTCTCGTCGGCCACGTCCACCTCGTGGACGGCGTTGGCCGCCTCGGTGTACGCGGCCTGGACTCGGGGCAGATTGATGTTGGCGACCCGCCATAGGCTGTACAGCTCGCCGCCGGTGACTTCGTTGTCATTCACGGTCTCATCCCTTGTTCCGATTTCGGTTCGCCACCAAAAGCTAAGGGACGCCGATGGACAAAATGTAATCTTCGGTGCCGACCGCGGACGCCGTCGGCACCGATGCCTACGTGGATGACGATCGCAGCGTGGCCGACCGGTGTTCGAACTCCTCGTCGTCGATCTCGCCCTTGGCGTACCGCTCGGCGAGGATGTGTTCGGCCCGCGAGACGCGGCGGCCGTCCCGGTGGGCCCAGGCCCGATAGGCCAACACCGCCATGACGATCAGCGCCGTCCAAAACAGCGCCATGCCGAGCAGCATGTATATCCAGCCGCCTCCCGCGCCGTATCCCCAGTACATCATCGCCGTTCTCCTTTGTGTTCGTCTACTGTGTCGTTTCGTCGTGGCGCGGCCGACGCCAGCACGCGCGACATGCCGGCGAGCGCGATGGACATGGCGCGCCATCCTTGTCCACCGTGGAACGGGCGCCCGGCGCGGAATCTCCACGGCAGATAGATGCCGAGGGAACTCTTTCCCAAGCGCCACAAGGGAGAGACCCCGACTCGGTAGTCACTTTCGGCGTTGTCGCGGACCCGCACGGGGTGGTCGGGATCGCCGGTCGCGGTCAGGGGAACCTGCGCGAACGTGGCCTTGTCGAACATCTCCATGACGCACATGCTCACCGGGTCGAAGTGGCGGGCCCGCGCGATCAGGCGCGGGTTGACGTGGGCGGCGATGT
>NZ_DASQPW010000124.1:0-2554 GCF_035643755.1 Stackebrandtia sp.
CACGACAGATCAGTACGAATCGGGATCACCTGCGACAACGGCACACTCGTGTACTCGGCATACCCGCCATCAAAACTGCGGCCCATGTCCCCCATCATCGCCACCACCTGATCCCCACGCTTCAAACCCGAACCCGCAGGAGCCGCATCCACCACCCCCGCCGCCTCGATCCCCGGCACCCGCGGGTAGGAAACCCCCTCGGACATGCCCAGGCGCAGATGGAGCTCGGATCGGTTGAGCCCGAACGCCTCCACCCGTATCCGCACCCAGCCGTCGCGCTCGGGCGGCAACGGCACGTCGCGAATCTCGAGGTTCTCCACGGGTCCAGGCTCGGACAACACCACCGCGCGCATGACGCACCTTTCGTCGTTGATGATCGCGTCATCCAACCCGACGATCCCGACGGTGATTCCGTCGATCGCGTCACAGCGGCATGAATCGTCCGCCGTTGACGTCCACAGTGATCCCGGTGATGAAGCTCGCCTCGGCCGAGGCGAGGAACAGGATCGGCGCGACGATCTCGTCGAGCTCGGGCATGCGGCGCAACGCGATCGCGTCGACGACCGACGCCCGTTCCGCGTCGCTCAGCCCGTCGAACATGCCACGCAGCCGCGGGGTGAGAAACAGGCCGGGCGCCACCGCGTTCACCCGCACCCCGTCGCCGCCCACCTCGACGGCCAGTCTGCGCGTCAGACCGCCGATCGCGGCCTTGGCGGTGGCGTAGGGGATTCCCGTGACGGGAGAGGGTTGGCGGCCGCCGATGGACGCGCAGGTGACGATCGATCCCCGCTCCCGCCGCAGGTGCGGCAGCGCCGCGCGGCAGGCGTACAGGGTGCCCTTGACGTTGACGTCCAGCACCGTGTCGACGTCGGCGGCGGTGAAGGCGTCGAGGTCGCGCGGCGTGCCCAGCGAGCCTCCCGCCAGGGTGACGAGCACGTGGGGACCGCCGTGCCGGGAATGGATGTCGCCCATGGCTTCGCGCAGCGCGGTTTCGTCGGTGACGTCGACGTCGAGGTCGCCGCCCGTCAGGTCCAGCGCGATCGTCGTGGCGCCCTCGGCGCGGAAGCCCTCGCACACGGCGCGCCCGATGCCGCCCGCGCCGCCCGTGACCACCACGGTGCGATCGGCGAAGCGCGGATTCTTGACGGTCGTCATGGGGACAACATACTCTTGTTCGCGGACGAAAGAAGGAGCCCGAATGCGTATCGCGGTGATCGGCGGCGGCCCCGGCGGCCTGTACTTCGCGGCCCTGGCCCGCAGGGTCCATCCCGACGCTCGGGTGGATGTGTTCGAGCGCAACGCCTCGGGCGACACCTACGGCTTCGGCGTGGTGTTCAGCGACGAGACCCTCGACGGCATCGCCGCCGCCGACGGCGACACCCACGCCGCGATGGCGGCCCGCTTCGTCACCTGGCGCGACATCGACGTGCACTACACGCCCGCCGTCGGCGGGCCGAGCCACACCGTCACCTCCACGGGACACGCGTTCGCCGCCATGAGCCGGGTCGAGCTGCTGGCCCTGCTCGCCAAGCGGGCCACCGAACTCGGCGCCACCCTCCACTATGGCGGCGACGCCCCCGGGCTCGACGAGCTGCGCTCGACCTACGACCTGGTGGTCGCCGCCGACGGCGTCCACTCGGCGAGCCGCGGGGCCTTGGCCGATCACCTGCGGCCCCGGCTGGACGTCCGCCGCTGCCGTTACATCTGGCTGGGCACCGACCGCCGCTTCGAATCGTTCACCTTCGATGTGCGGGCCACCCCGCACGGCGTCATGCAGCTGCACGCCTATCCCTACGGGGACGGATCGACCGCGATCGTCGAGATGCACGAGGACGTGTGGCGCCGCGCCCGTCCGTCCATAGCCGACTGTATGGAGATCTTCGCCGACCGACTCGACGGGCATGCCCTGCACAGCAAACAGACCGACTGGATCGACTTCACCACCGTCCGCTGTGAACGCTGGTTCGCCGACAACGTGGTGCTGCTCGGCGACGCCGCGCACACCGCGCACTTCTCCATCGGCTCGGGCACCAAGCTGGCCATGGAGGACGCCGCCGCCCTGGCCGCCGCGATCGCCGACCGCCCGCTTCCCGAGGCGTTGCGGGACTACCAGACCGAGCGCCAGGCCGCGGTCGCCTCGACACAGCGCGCCGCCCAGGCCAGCCTGGAGTGGTTCGAGGACCTCGGGCAGTACCTCGACCAGGAGCCGCTTCCCTTCGCCTTCAACCTGTTGACCCGCTCCCGCCGCATCACCTACGACAACCTGCGGATGCGCGACCCGCGGTTCATCGCCGCGGTGGACGCCTGGTTCGCCGACACCGAGGTGGCCCGCGGCGTCACCCCCGCGCCCGCCGTCCCGCGTCCCCCGATGTTCCAGCCGTTCCGCTTGGGGGGACTGGAGTTGCGCAATCGGGTCGTCGTGTCCCCCATGGACATGTACTCCTCGGTCGACGGGGTGCCCGGCGACCTGCACCTGGTGCACCTGGGGTCCAAGGCGCTGGGCGGCGCGGGCCTGGTCATGACGGAGATGGTGTGCGTCAGCGCGTCCGGGCGC
>NZ_DASQPW010000125.1:0-17934 GCF_035643755.1 Stackebrandtia sp.
CTCCGCCCTCGCCCACGGCCCCGCGCCGAGCGACGACTCCCAGTGGGTCACCGCCGAGGTCGCGGTGGTCGCCGCCCCGCAGGCGCCCGCCGCGCCGCCGATCCGCGCCCCGCAGGCCCCGCCGATCCGTCACGTGCCGTCGGCCGGGACCATCGCTGTCGGTGCGCCGCAAGCGATTCCCACCCCGCACGCCGCCCCGGGCGACTACATGCCGATGCCGCAGCAGGCGTGGACCCGCTCCGCCCCGCAGGGCAGGATCGGGCGCCTCTTCGAGTACCTGCGGCACAGCCCCGCCTGGGTGGCGCCCGCGGCGCTGCTGACCTGCTTCGCCGCGGCCGCCGCGACCGTCCTGGTCACCGACCCCACCGACGACGTCGGACCCACCAACTGCGCGTTCAAGATGGTGACGGGCTTCGACTGCCCCGGATGCGGCGGCACCCGCGCGTTCTACTACCTGCTGCGGGGCAACCTTCCCGAGGCGGCGCGCAACCACGCGATCGCGCTGTTCGCCGCCCCGTTCATCGCCTGGCTGTACATCACCTGGGCGCTGCGGCGGATGTTCCCCAAGCTGCGCGACCGCATTCCGCGCTTCCGCATCACCCCGATCATGGCCACCTGGTTCCTGGCCGCGTGGGGCGCGTTCTGGATCATCCGCAACCTGCCGTGGCCGCCGTTCACGCACCTGTATGTGTAAACACCTCCGCTGAGACTGTCCGCAATGGCGTGTCGTCCTCACCGTCGGTGACGTAGCGTGTGAATACTGTTACTCCCGCATACGGAGGTCGCCAATGAGAAAAGCAGTGTTCACCATCCTGGTTTCGGCGGTTTTCGCCTCGGCCGTGGCGCTGGCGGTGCCAGGTCTGGTCATGGCGAACAGCGGCGCGAGCCTGCGCGAGCCCACCGAGGACGAGCTGATCGCCGCCGCCCACGACGCGTTCATCGACCACGCGGGCTCCGCCGCCCAACCCAGCCAGGAGGAGTTCGGCGTCCCCGCCTCGGTCACGGTGGCGCAGGCGATCCTGGAGTCGGGCTGGGGCGGGAGCAAGCTCGCCACGGGCTCCAACAACTACTTCGGCATGAAGTGCAAGAACGGTGAACACGGGCCGATCGCCTCCGACTGCGTCAAGGCCGCCACCAAGGAATGCGACAAGACGAAGTGCTGGGACACCAAGGCGTGGTTCAGGGTCTACGACTCCGAGGCCGACTCCTTCAGGGACCACGGCTCGTACCTCAAGGCCAACCCGCGCTACGCCAACGCCTTCAAGTACTCCGACGACGCCGATCGGTTCATCCGCGAGGTCCACAAGGCGGGCTACGCCACCGACCCGAAGTACACCGACAAGATCGTCACCCTCATGCAGGACTACAACCTCTACCGTTTCAACGGCTGAGACTCACAGGCCGTTGCACTGCACCGGGTTCTCGACGAAGCGGACGCTGATCGTCACGGTCGAGCCGTACGGGGCGCGGGTGTCGCCCAGCGGGTCCTGCGCGTAGACGTCGCACTCGGTCTTGCCGTGGCCGTTGGAGCTGACCTCGACGACGAACCCGACCGCGCGCAGCTGGGCGGTGGCGTCGGTCTCGGCCATGCCGACCACGTTGGGGACGCCGACGGTGTCGGGGGAGCTGCTGGAGCTGTGGTCGGGCGGCTTGGAGGTGCTCGGCGGGCGGGTGATCGACTTGGGGTCGTTGATCTCGGCGAGGCTGTGCGACTCCTCGCTGGAGTCCGATGAGGACTCGGACGAGCCAGCGGCGGTCGAGGGGCCGCCGTCGTGCGCGTTGGTCGCCGCCTGGCCCGGGTTGACCACGTAGGCCAGGGTGGCCCCCGACACCGCCAGCACGATCGTGGCGATCAGGACCGCGACCCCGCGCCGCCGGCCGCGCCGCGCGGGCTTCGGCGGCTTGACGGGTTTGGCGGGGCGCGCGGGCTCGGGGACGTCGACGGCCGCGGCGGCCATCACCAGCGGCTTGTCCTCGGCGGCGGGTTCGTCGTCGGACGGCCCCTCCACGACGGGCTGCTCGACGGTGGCGTCCTCGGCGATGGCCTCGGCCGCGACGGGTTCGGGCGCGGGCTCCTCCGGCGGGACGGGGGAGTGCTCGGCGACGTCATCGGCGAGATCGGCGGCGGTCACCGACGACTCGGCGAAGTCGCCGACCACCTCGCGCAGCATCGGCGGCACCACGATGCCGTGCGCCTCGCCCACCGACAGGCACACCGCCACCATCGACGACGCGAAGGTGAACCGCTCCGACGGCCGCTTGGACAGCGCCTTCATCACCACGGTCTCAGCGGGCCCCGCGGCGTCGGGAAGCGGCGCGGGGGAGCGGCGGCGATGCCCCTGGGCGATGTCGGCCGCGGTCTCGCCGTCGAAGGGCACGCTGCCCGACAGGCACTCGTATCCGATGGCGCCCAAGGAATAGATGTCGCTGGCGGGCACGCCGGGGTCGGCGTCGAACAGCTCGGGCGCGGCGTACAGCGCCGCCACCATCGCGTTGGAGTTGCGCGAGGTGTCGGTGTAGCGGTGGGAGAAGCCGAAGTCGACGATGGTGACGTCGCCGCCGTCGGCGACCATCAGGTTCTCGGGCTTCAGGTTCAGGTGCAGCACCCCCGCCTCGTGGGCGGTGTGCAGCGCGCTGGCCGCGGAGGCCAAAATGGACAGCGTCTCGGTGGCGGGCAGCGTCCCGCAGGAATCCAGGATGCGGCGCAGCGGGGTGCCCGCCGGCCGCGCGGCGATGGCGCACACCACGGGCACGCCGTCCTCGTATTCCTCGACGAGGTCGTACAGGTCGACGATCCCCGGGCCCACCAGCGAGGCGACATCCAGTGCCGTGCGCCGAAACCGGGCACGCACCGCGTCGTCGGCGGCGAGTGAGTGATCGAGCACCTTGATGGTGACCTGGCGGTCGAGCAGGGTGTCGTGTCCGAACCAGACGGTGCCGTTCTCCCCCGCACCAACATGCCGGTCGATTCGGTATCGCTCTGCCAGACGGCTACCGGGTTGCATGGGACTCCTGGATGCCGGGGGTTTGTACCACTACATACCAGTGTGTCGTACCCCACGTTGGAAGTCCAGTCCCGCAGTGACGTGGTAGGGACACGCTGCGTGTTTTCGCGTGCCAAAACCCCGATGGATTTACACGTTTGAAACACAACGAGATCGTTTGGCAACACAGAAGAACGTCCGACGAAACAGCCGACCGTCAAACTATCGGGGTATCCGCTCAGGCAGCGCCGCCGACAGTGCGATTTCACAGATCTTCACACAGTGGAGGAACGACATGCATGTCGATTCGGGAGATACGGCGTGGGTGTTGGCGTCGGCCGCCATGGTGCTGGTCATGACGCCCGCCCTCGCCCTGTTCTACGGCGGTCTCACCCGCGCCAAGAGCGTGGTCAACATGATGATGAAGAGCCTCGCGGCGCTGGCGGTGGTCAGCGTGCTGTGGGTGCTCTACGGCTACAGCCTGTCCTTTTCGGACGGAAACCCGCTGCTGGGTGGTTTCGGCCAGTGGGGGCTGCGCGGCATCGTGGACTCGGTCAACTCCGACCATCTGCCGGACATGGCGTTCATCGGCTTCCAGTTGATGTTCGCCGTCATCACCGTGGCCCTGGTCAGCGGCGCCGTCGCCGACCGGATGAAGTTCAACGCCTGGCTGATCTTCACCATCGCATGGGCATCCATAGTGTACTTCCCGGTGGCGCACTGGGTGTGGGGCGGCGGATTCCTCGGCTCCGACGGGCTGGGCGCCCTCGACTTCGCCGGCGGCACCGCCGTGCACGTCAACGCCGGCGCCGCCGCCCTGGCCCTGGCCATCGTGCTCGGCAAGCGGCTGGGCTGGCCGCACGGCACCACCTTCAACCCGCACAACCTCCCCCTGGTGATGTTGGGTACCGGCCTGTTGTGGTTCGGCTGGTTCGGTTTCAACGCCGGAAGCGAGCTGGCCGCCGACGGCGTCGCCGCCATCGCCCTGGTCAACACGCAGGTCGCCACGGCGGCGGCCATCATCGGCTGGCTGCTGGTGGACCGCTGGCGCGGCTCCAAGCCCTCGGTGCTGGGCGCCTGTTCGGGCGCGGTCGCGGGACTGGTGGCCATCACCCCGGCCTGCGCCTACGTCGAACCCTTGGGCGCCATAGCCATCGGCGTCGTCGCGGGCATGGTGTGCCCGCTGGCGGTGGCCCTGAAACACCGCCTCGGGTACGACGACGCCCTGGACGTGGTGGGCATCCACCTGGTGGGCGGGGCCGTCGGTTCCGTCCTGATCGGGGTGTTCGCGGTGGGCTCGCTGTCGGGAACCCCCGGATTGCTGTACGGCGGCGGAGCCACCCTGCTGGGCAAGCAGTCGCTGGCGGTGCTGACGGTGGGCGGTTTCTCCTTCGCCGCCGCGCTGGCCATCGGCTGGGTGTTGAAACACACCATTGGCATCCGAGTGGCCCCCGAGGTGGAGACCGCCGGGATCGACTCGATCGAACACGCCGAGGTCGCCTACGACCTGCCGGTCAACGGCGCCGTGACATCACCGACCGAGGAGTTGGATCGGCCCATGGTCTCGGCCGCCAAGGGCGAGGGCTGATCAAAATCCGCCCGGCGGCAACAATGAGCACCGTGTTGGTGCCGCCGGGACGGGCCGTTAAGCTCGGAGACCTACCTGAGTGTGTGCGCACCGCAATCTCAGCCTGCTCTTCGAAGGATGAATCCGAGTGTTTGACTCCCTATCCGAGCGCCTGTCGGGCATTTTCCAGTCCCTGAGGGGCAAGGGACGCCTGTCCGATGCCGACATCAACGCCACGGCTCGGGAAATCCGAATGGCGCTGCTGGAAGCCGACGTGGCGCTGCCGGTGGTGAAGTCCTTCATCCACAACATCAAGGAACGCTGCCGCGGCGTGGTGGTGTCCAAGGCGCTCAACCCCGCGCAGCAGGTCATCAAGATCGTCAACGAGGAGCTCGTCACCATCCTCGGCGGCGAGACGCGGCGGCTCCAGTTCGCCAAGAACCCGCCCACCGTGATCATGCTGGCGGGTCTGCAGGGCGCGGGTAAGACCACGCTGGCGGGCAAGCTCGCCAAGTGGCTGGCGGGCCAGAACCACCAGCCGCTGCTGGTCGCCGCCGACCTTCAGCGCCCCAATGCCGTCCAGCAGCTGCAGGTGCTGGGCGAGCGCGCGGGCGTCGAGGTGTACGCGCCCGAGCCCGGCAGCGGCGTCGGCGACCCGGTCAAGGTCGCCAAGGAGTCCCTCGCCCACGCCACCCGCCACGCCCGCGACATCGTCATCATCGACACCGCGGGCCGCCTCGGCATTGACGCCGAGATGATGGCGCAGGCCGCCGCGATCCGCGACGCCACGAACCCCGACGAGACGCTGTTCGTCATCGACGCCATGATCGGCCAGGACGCCGTGGCCACCGCCGAGGCGTTCCGCGACGGCGTCGGCATCACGGGCGTCGTCCTGTCCAAGTTGGACGGTGACGCCCGCGGCGGCGCGGCGCTGTCGGTGCGCCAGGTCACGGGCCAGCCCATCATGTTCGCGTCCATCGGCGAGAAGCTCGAGGACTTCGACGTCTTCTACCCCGAGCGGATGGCCTCGCGCATCCTCGGCATGGGCGACATGCTCACCCTCATCGAACAGGCCGAGTCGGCCTTCGAGGACGAGCAGAAGCAGCGCATGACCAGCAAACTGATGGGCGGCGAGAGCTTCAGCCTCGAGGACTTCCTGGAGCAGCTGCAGGCGATCCGCAAGATGGGCCCGATCGGCAACCTGCTGGGCATGATGCCCGGCATGAACCAGATGAAGGACCAGATCGCCGACATCGACGACAAGCACCTCGACAAGGTCGCCGCGGTGATCCGCTCGATGACGCCGCAGGAACGCGAGGACCCCAAGATCATCAAGGGCTCCCGCCGCATCCGCATCGCCAACGGCTCGGGTACCACGGTCAACGACGTCAACCAGCTGCTCACCCGCTTCGGCGAGGCCCAGAAGATGATGAAGCAGATGGGCGGCATGATGGGTCTGCCAGGCGGCCGCCGCAAGGCCACCAAGTCGCCCAACATCAAGCGCAAGGGCAAGAAGGGCAAGGTCACCAAGAAGCGCGCCCGCGGCGGCGGCGGCATGCCCGCGGGCATGCCCCCAGGTCTGCCTGGCGGGATGCCACAGGGAGGCATGCCCGAGGGCTTCGACCCCTCGGCCTTCACTGGCGGCAACATGAACGTGCCCGACGTGGACTTCGGCGCCCTGGGCGGCAAGAAGGACAAGAAGAACAAGCCGTAACGGCCCCAGGCAAGGGTGCGGCTTGGGAAACGGTTCCCCATCCATGGCATCGGTGTGGGAGGAGCACCCTGGGTGCGTCCTTTGGGGAACGTGTCGTTTTCGCAATGCCGTGGCCGAGGAACCAACTCGGACCCGTCGCTTTGCACCCATGGCCATAGCGATGCCACGGCCGAGGAACCAATTTAGGCGCGTCGCTTTGCGCCCATGGCCTTTGCGATGCCACGGCCGAGGAATCGGTGCGCGTGTATCCCTGGGGACCTGTCGTTTACACAGTGCTGCGGCCAAGGAAGCGATGGCATGTGGCTCCTGGGGGCCTGCCGCTTCCACAATGCCGTGGCCGAGGTAGCAGTGGGGTGTGTTCCCTGGGGGCCTGTCGTCTTCACGGTGCTGTGGCCGAGGAACCAATGTGGGTATGTCGCTTGGGCGCCTGTCGCCTTTGCAATGCCACGGTCGAGTTACCAGGTTTGGTGTGTCCCTGGGAGGTAGGCGCTTTCGTGATGCCGTGGCCGAGGTAGCAGTGGGGTGTGTTCCCTGAGGGTCTGCCGCTTCCACAATGCTGCGGCCGAGGAACCAATGTGGGTACGTCGCTTGGGCACCTGTCGCCTTCACGGAGCCGTGGCCGAGGAACCAATGTGGGCGCGTCCCTGAGGTTCCTGTCGTTTTCACGGTGCCGCAGTCGAGGGGTCGCTTCGGGTGTGTCTCTTGGGAGCCCGTCGTATTCACGATGCCGTGGCCGAGGAACCAATCTCGGTGCCGCACCGATCGTCAAGGGTCGGGCCACCGCCGACGTCGTGGACGGGGGGGCGGGCTCTTAGACTCGCGGCGTGGTTGATGGTGCTTGGCATGTGCGCGCGGTTTGGCTTCCCGAGGATCGGGTTCGCGACATCTACATCGATGGGGATCAGTTGGGTTTCGAGCCGATCCCTGGCGCGACGACCATCGCCGATGGCGGGTTCGCGTTGCCAGGGTTGACCGACGCGCACTGTCACATCGGGATCAAGCGTGGGGCCGTTCCGATCTCGAGCGTCGAGGAGGCGCGCCAGATGGCCCTTGTGGATCGTGACGCGGGGGTGCTGGCGATGCGCGACGCGGGGTCGCCGTTTCCGTATCCCGAGCTCGACGACGCCGAGGATTTGCCGCGGTTGCGGCGGGCGGGGCGGCACCTGGCGCCGCGTCGGCGTTACCTGCGGGGCGTCGGGATCGAGTGCACCGCCGAGGAACTGCCCGGGCTGGCCGCCGAGCAGGCGAAGGCGGGCAACGGGTGGATCAAGCTGGTCGGCGACTGGATCGACCGCGACGCGGGCGATCTGGGGCTGAGCTTCGACGCCGACGTGTTGGCCGCGGCCATCGACGCCGCGCACGAGGCGGGCGCCAAGGTCGCCGTCCACACGTTCAGCGAGGCCGCCGTGGAGGCGGTGGTGCGCGCGGGCGTCGACTCGGTGGAACACGGCACGGGACTGTCGCCCGACCTGCTGGACCTGATGGCGCGCCAGAAGACCGCGCTCGTGCCCACCATGATCAACATCGCCACGTTCGACGACATCGCCGACGCCGCCCAGCCCAAGTTCCCCACGTACGCCGACCACATGCGTCGGCTGAAGGAGGGCTTCCCCGACGTGGTGCGCCGCGCCCACGAGGCGGGCGTGGACGTCTACGTCGGCACCGACGCCGGCGGCGGCATCGATCACGGGCTGGCCGCCGAGGAGATCCTGCTGCTGCATGCCAAGGCGGGCCTGTCGCCCGCCGAGGTCCTGGCCGCGGCGAGCTGGAAGGGCCGCGAGTGGCTCGGGTTCGGCGGCGACGAGCACGGCGGCCTGGGGGACCTGGTGGTCTACGACGACGACCCCCGCGCCGACCTGCGGGTGGTGCGCGCACCGAAGCGGATCGTGCTGCGCGGCAACGTGATCGCCTGACGTGAGCGGCGTCATCCCCGCCTTACTGGACCGATCGTTCTGTATTGGTTAGGCTCGTCCGCATGGCACGCACCAAGGAGTTCGAACCCGACGTCGCGCTGCGCGGGGCCATGGAGCTGTTCCTTTCGCGCGGCTACGAGGCGACCTCCATGGCGGACCTGGTGTCCCATCTGGGAATCAGCCGCGCCAGCCTCTACGCCACCTTCGGCCACAAGGACGAGCTCTATCGCAAGGCGCTCGATTTGTACCTGCGCGCCCAGTCGATCGGCCCCGCCTATCACCTCGCCCAGCCGGGTCCCGTGCTGCCGCTGATCCGCTCGCTCATGGAGCGTTACGTCTCGCAAGTCAAGCAGCCCAACGGATCGGGCGGTTGCCTGGTCGTCAACGCGGCCATCGAACGCATGGGCGCCGACGACGCGGTCGCCCGTCAGGTGGAGTCGTCCTGGGCCGAGGTGGAGACAGCGCTGCGGCTGGCGCTGGTGCGCGCCAAGGCCCAGGGAGAACTGCCCGAGTCCGCCGACCCCCGGCGGCTGGCGCGCTTCGTTCTGGTGGTGTTGCAGGGACTGCGGGTCTTCGCCCGCTCCGACGGCGACACCTCGCGCCTCGACGACGCCGTGGACGAGACCATGCGCGCCCTGTCCTGATCCATCGCCGTACGGCGGGCGCCCTCGCGCGCCCCAATATTGGAATAATCATTCTGGAAAGGTGTCAATCATGAACGCACGCTTTGACGGCAAGGTCGCCCTGATCTCCGGGGCGGGCTCGGGCATCGGACGCCACACCGCCCGCGCCCTGGCCGCCGAGGGCGCCATCGTCGTGGTGGCGGGCCGCCGCGCCGAACCCCTGCGCGAGACGGTCAAGCTCATCGAGGCCGACGGCGGCACCGCGAGCCTGATCACCGGCGACGTGGCCGACGCGTCGGACTCCGAGCGCTTCGTCGCCGAGACGGTGCGCCTCCACGGCGGCCTGCACGTGGCCGTCAACAACGCCGGGGTCTTCGTGGGCGGCCCGGTCACCGACGCCGACCTCGACCAGTGGAACCGCGCCCTGAACACCAACGTCACCGGCACCCTGCTGGCCCTGCGGCACCAGGTGCGGCACATGAGTGCTCACGGTGGCGGCACCATCGTCAACGTCGGCTCCACCCTCGGCGCGCACGCCTCCTTCCCGGGCCTGGCCCTGTACGGCGCCACCAAGGCGGCGGTGTCCGCGCTCAGCAAGGCCGCCGCGGTCGAGCACATCGGCGACGGCGTGCGCATCAACGTGGTGAGCCCGGGCTCGTCCGACACCCCCATGTCGATGCGCCCCGGCGAGGACGTCGCGGGCCGCGCCGATCGCGTCGCCTCCACGGTTCCCCTGGGACGCATCGGAAGCCTCGACGAGGTCACCTCGGCGATCCTGTGGATGGCCAGCGCGGACTCCGGCTTCGCCGTCGGGCACGACCTGGTCATTGACGGCGGCGTGAGCCTGTAAACGTTTTTCCGCGCACGATGTCGAGTGGGGTCGCACCTCACCGATACCATCGGTGAGGTGAGCCAAGACCCCTACCAGTACGACCCGTACACGGCGCAGCCGCCGATGGGCAACCAGCAGAACCAGCCCACGTCCGGCGGCTACCCGGATCAATCGGGTTACCCGGACCAGCAGGCGGGCTACCCCGACCAGGCGCAGCAGGGCCAATACGCCCAGCAGCCCGGTTACCAGCAGCAGCCCGGCTACGCCCAGCAACCGGGCTATGTCCAGCAACCGCAGCCCTACGCGCAGTACGGCTACACCACGCCGATGCAGCCGCAGGGCGGTGACCAGCAAAACGGCCTCGCGATCGCCGGCATGGTGTGCGGCATCGCGTCGATCCCGCTGCTGTTCTGCTGCTATTCGGGGACGATCCCGGCGATCCTCGGCATCATCTTCGGCGCGATCGGGATGGGCAAGGCCAACCGCGGTGAGGCGGGCGGCAAGGGCATGGCCCTGGCCGGGCTGATCTGCGGCGCCGCCACCATCGTGCTGCTCGCGATCATCATCGTCGCGTCCATCGCCTTCAACTGGTCCGCCGTCTACAGCAACTACGGCACCAACTGACACCTTTGCCGGTGGCAATTGTCGGCCGCGGTCGACATAATTGAGTCTCGCGCGTGGCGTGTGTCACGCGCGGACGGAATCCACGGGCAATGTGACATGGGACGGCGATGACCAACGATCCCCGGCACTACACGCAGTACGACCCGACCTCGGCCCCTCCGGTGTTCGAGCAGCCGACGACCGACGCGGGCTCGTACTACCAGCAGGGCTACCCCGACGGCGCCACCTACCAGCAGCAGGGCTACCCGGCCCAGAACTACGCCGCGCCCGTCTTCCAGTCGCCCATGCCGTACCGCGCGCCGGAGAACGGGCTGGGCATCGCCGCGCTGATCCTGGGCATCCTGGGCGTCGTCAGCTGCATCGCGTGCGCCATCCCCGCGATCATCTGCGGCCACATGGGGGTCAAGAAGGCCGACCGCGGCGAGGCCGACAACCGCGGCATGGCCCTGGCGGGCCTGATCTGCGGTTACGTCGGCCTGGCCCTGTGGGGGATCGTCATCATCATCTACATCGTCTTCGCCCTCGTCCTCTATTCGACGACCAGCAACCTGCCAACGTCGCCGTCCTCGCCCTACTAGCTAGGATCTGTGGTCATGGCGAAAGTGCTCACACCGCAGAACGACGACTTCCCCCGCTGGTACCAGGAATTGGTGGCCAAGGCCGAACTGGCCGACAACGGCCCGGTCAAGGGACAGCAGGTGATCCGTCCGACGGGGTTCGCGCTGTGGGAGCGCATGGTGTCCGAAATGGATGATCGCATCAAGGAGACCGGCGCCGAGAACGCGTCCTTCCCGCTGCTGATCCCGCAGAGCTACCTGAGCCGCGAGGCCGAGCACGTGGAGGGCTTCGCGCCGGAGTGCTGGACCGTGACCCACGCCGGCGGCAAGGAGCTCGAGGAACCGGTCGTGGTGCGGCCCACCTCCGAGACCGTCATCGGCGAGTACATGGCCAAATGGGTGCAGTCCTATCGCGACCTTCCGCTGCTGCTCAACCAGTGGTGCAACGTGATGCGCTACGAGATGCGAACCCGGCTGTTCCTGCGCTCCTCGGAGTTCCTGTGGCAGGAGGGGCACACCGCCCACGCCACCCGCGACGACGCCGCCGGCTACAACCGCCGCATCCTGCACGAGGTCTACCAGGACTTCATGGAGAACGTGGTCGCGCTGCCCGTCCTCACCGGGCTGAAGACCGCGGCCGAGCGCTTCGCCGGCGCCATCAACACCTTCGCGTGCGAGGCGATGATGCGCGACGGCAAGGCCCTGCAGATGGGCACCTGCCACGAGCTGGGCCAGAACTTCGCCAAGGCCTTCGACATCCAGTACCTCGGCAACGACGGCCAGCAGCACCATGCGTGGACCACCTCCTGGGGCACGTCCACCCGGATGATCGGCGGGCTCATCATGGGTCACGGCGACGACAACGGGCTGCGGGTGCCGCCGCGGCTGGCCCCGGTGCAGGCGTACGTCATGACCGTCAAGGACGGCGAGGGCGTCGGCGAGACCGCCGCCAAGACCCACGCCGCGCTGCGCGCTGCGGGCGTGCGCTCCAAGCTCGACACCCGCGGCGACGTCCCGTTCGGGCGCCGCGCGGTGGACGCCGAGCTGAAGGGCTACCCGGTGCGCGTCGAGATCGGCCCGCGCGACGTGGCCGCGGGCAAGGTGACCCTGGTGCGCCGGGTCGCCGGCACCAAGACCCCGGTGCCGATCGACGGCGTGACCGAGGCGATCGCCGAGGCATTGGAGACCGACCAGAAGGCGCTGTACGACGAGTCGCTGGCCTTCCGCGCCTCCCACACCACCGATGTGTCGACATTGGACGAAGCGATCGAGGCGGCCGGCGCCGGGTTCGCCCGGCTCGCCTGGGACGCCTGCGGCGTCGACGGCGAGACCAAGGCCGCCGAGCGGGGCGTCACCGTGCGCTGCCTGCAGCGCGCCGACGGATCCGTCCCCGACGATCTCGACGAGCCCGACCTGGTCGCGACCCTGAGCCGCTCGTACTAGAGGCGATCGAGGTCACCACCGGCGGCTGCGCCCCGGCCGGGGCCGTCCGTTAAGATGGGGCGCTGGTAACGCGCTCGCGAACACGGCGCCCTCTCAACGACGTGGCGCGGGCCTGACGTCCTTCGTACGACCAATGTCATAACCCCACATGGCGGCGGCTCGTGCACCCGTGCGATAAGCCAACAGGAGCTATTCAACAGTGGCAGTAAAGATCCGTCTGCTGCGGATGGGCAAGATCCGTCAGCCGCAGTACCGCATTGTCGTCGCCGACTCGCGCACCAAGCGCGACGGCCGCGCCATCGAATTCGTGGGGATATACCACCCCAAGGAGGACCCCTCGCGTATCGAGGTCAAGTCCGACCGGGTGCAGTACTGGCTGGGGGTCGGCGCGCAGCCGTCCGACCCGGTCAGGGCCATCTTGTCCAAGACCGGTGACTGGCAGAAGTTCAAGGGTCTGCCCGCGCCCGAGCCGCTGAAGGTCGCACCGGCCAAGGCCGACAAGAACGCCGTCTACGAGGCTGAGGCCAAGGCCGCCGGCGCCGAGACCGAAGAGACCAAGAAGGCCGAAGCGCCGAAGAAGAAGGCCGCCGCCAAGAAGTCCACCAAGTCGGAGGCCAAGGCGACCGAGGCCAAGCCGGCCGAGGTCAAGGCGACCGAGGTCAAGGACGAGGCGAAGACCACCGACACCGAGACAACCACCGACTCAGCCAAGGAGTCCTGACGTGTTGCGGCCCGCACTGGAACATCTCGTCAAAGGCATCGTGACCCACCCCGACGATGTGCGAGTCCGGATGATGACCGAGCGTCGTGGCAAGCGGCTCGAGGTGCGGGTCAATCCCGAAGACCTCGGCACCGTGATCGGCCGCGGCGGGCGCACCGTCAAGGCGCTGCGTCAGGTGGTCGGTTCCGTCGGTGGGCGCGGTATCCGTGTAGAAGTCCTCGACCAGTAGTGCAGCTGGTCGTCGGCCGGGTCGTGCGCCCCCACGGGGTGCGCGGGGACCTGATCTGTGAGGTCAGGACCGACGAGCCCGAGGAACGTTTCTTCGCCGGGTCGGTGCTGGACACCGACCCGGCGACCCACGGTCCGCTGACGGTGGAGCATGCCCGCTGGTACCAGGGTCGGCTGCTGCTGACCTTCGAGGGCGTCGCCGATCGCAACGTCGCCGAGGACCTGCGCGGCGTCCTGCTGTGCGTCGACAGCGGCGACGTGGAGTCGCCCGACGACCCCGAGGACTTCCGCGACCACGACCTGGTCGGAATGTCCGTTGTGGACGAGACCGGCGCGGTGATCGGCACGGTGGACCGGGTCGACCACGCCCCCGCGCACGACATGCTGGTCGTGCGGCGCGACGGCGCCACGCCCGCGCTGATCCCGTTCGTCCACGCCATGGTCCCCACCGTGGACGTCGAGGCCGGGCGCATCGAGGTGTCCCTTCCGGACGGACTGCTGGATCTGTGACCCGATGAGAATCGACGTCGTCACGGTCTTCGGCGAATACCTTTCCCCGCTGGAACTCTCACTGATCGGGCGGGCCCGCCAGCGCGGCATCATCGACCTCGAGGTCCACGACCTGCGCCAGTGGACACACGACGTGCACCGCACCGTCGACGACTCGCCCGCCGGGGGCGGCGCGGGCATGATCATGCGCCCCGAACCCTGGGGCGAGGCGCTTCAGGCGCTGGTTCCCGGGCCCGACACGCCGCACCTGCTGGTGCCCAGCCCGGCCGGGGTCCCCTTCCGCCAGTCCATGGCCGCCGAGCTGGCCGCCGAGGACTGGCTGCTGTTCGCCTGCGGGCGCTACGAGGGCATCGATCAGCGGGTGATCGACGCCGCGTCCGACCGGATGCGGGTCACCGAGGTGTCCATCGGCGACTACGTGCTGTTCGGCGGCGAGGTCGCCGTTCTGGCCATAGTGGAGGCCGTCGCCCGGCTGATCCCCGGCGTCCTGGGCAACGCCGAGTCGCTGCGGGAGGAATCTCACAACGACGGGCTGCTGGAGGCGCCGTCCTACACCAAACCCGCGTCCTGGCGGGGTCGCGACGTGCCCGAGGTGCTGATGTCGGGCCATCACGCCCGCATCGAGCGCTGGCGCCGCGATCAGGCCCTGTTGCGCACCGCACAGCGCCGCCCGGATTTGCTGGCCGACCTGGACCCCGATACCCTGGACGCCCACGACCGCGAGGTCTTGGAGGGGGCCGGGTTCGCCCTCGCCCGGCGCGATGTGGCAGAGTAGTGAGGTTGCCGCGCGCGGTTGCCTTACGCCGCCATGACGCGCCAAGACCCAAATGAACGATGAGACGCGCACCGCCGAGTGCGCGCGTGAAGCTGCGAGGACTAACCGCGATGAACACCTTGGACGCTTTGGACGCCGTCTCCGTACGGGCGGACATCCCGGACTTCCGGGCCGGAGACACCCTCAAGGTGTACGTGCGCGTCGTCGAGGGCAGCCGCTCCCGTATCCAGGTCTTCCAGGGCGTCGTGATCCGTCGCCAGGGTTCGGGCCTGCGCGAGACCTTCACCGTCCGCAAGATGAGCTCCGGCATCGGCATCGAGCGGACCTTCCCGCTCAACAGCCCGGTGATCGACAAGATCGAGGTCGCCACCCGCGGCGACGTGCGCCGCGCCAAGCTGTACTACCTGCGTGACCTGCGCGGCAAGGCCGCCAAGATCAAGGAAAAAAGGTAGTCCGGCCGAGCGTCGAGCTCGATGGTGTCGTCGTTCACACCGAGCGGTTAGTCTCGGTCAATGGACAAACCCGGTCGAGTCTCCGGCAGGGCCTCGGTGCCCGCGGCTCAACCCCCACCCGGCGCCCTCCCCGCAGTGCGGTCGAGGCTGCGCCGGGTGCACTCCCACCGCCGCCGGAACCTTCCACTGTGGGTAGAGCTGCCGCTGTTGTTGCTCGTGGCCTTCTGCGGTGCCGCCCTGCTGCGCACCTTCGCGTTGCAGCAGTACGAGATCCCGTCCGGTTCGATGCAGCACACCCTGGAGATCGGCGACCGGGTGCTGGTGAACAAGTTCGTGTTCAAGCTGCGCGACCCGCAGCGCGGCGAGGTCGTGGTCTTCAAGGGCACCAGCCGCTGGTCCTCCGAGGTCACCCCGCAGCCGGCCAAGGGTCCGATCGGCGAGGTCTGGCACATGCTCGGCGACATGGTCGGAGTGGCGGCGCCGGACGAGAGGGACCTCATCAAGCGGGTGATCGGCACCCCCGGCGACCACGTCGCGTGCTGCGACAAGAAGGGCCGCGTCACCGTCAACGGCGTCCCCCTCAACGAGGGCGGTTACGTCTGGGACAACGCGCCCCTGCAATCCCCGGCCGACGACACCGAATGCCGATCCCGGCGCTTCGCCGAGGTGACGGTGCCGCCGGGCAACATCTTCGTCATGGGGGACCACCGCGGCAACTCCCGGGACTCCCGCTGCCAGGGCTTCGTGCCGATCGAGAACCTGATCGGGCGGGCGGTGGCCGTCGTGTGGCCCAAGGACCGTTGGGCCTCGCTGCCGATCCAGCATTCCTTCGACAAGGTCCCCGAACCGGGCAGCGCCGGTACCTCCGGCGGAGCCGGCGGCGGCGACGTGGGGGTGGCGGTCCCACTGCTGCTGACCGGCGGATTCGTCTCGCGGTCCCGACGGCGCGGGCGAAGACCCACCGTACCGTGAGTGACGCGGTGCGTACACTCCTGGAGTGATCGAGGAAGAGGGCAGACCCGCCCCCACCGCCGATGCCGAGCCCGCCACATCCGACGAACCCGATGAGCCCCAGAAGCGGCGCGGCTCGTTCTGGCGCGAGCTGCCGCTGCTGCTGGTCGTCGCGGTCGTGGTGGCGCTGCTGGTGCGCACCTTCGCGCTGCAGTCGTTCTGGATACCGTCCGGCTCGATGGAGAACACCCTGCAAAGCGGGGACCGGGTGCTGGTCAACAAGCTGATCTACGACTTCCGGGATCCGGAGCGTGGCGAGGTGATCGTGTTCAGGGCGCCGCAGTCGTGGCGCAGCGACCCCAACGACGAGGACTTCATCAAGCGCGTCATCGCCGTCGGCGGCGACACGGTCTCCTACGACGCCGGGGCCGGCCACATCGAGGTCAACGGCCACCCCCTGGACGAGTCGTCCTATATCTACAAGGACCCGAACACCGGCGTGCGGGACCTCCCCAGCAAGGACGGCTACGAGTTCAAGGTGACCGTCCCGAAGGGACGGCTGTGGGTGATGGGCGACCACCGCGCCGCCTCCGGCGACTCGCGGGAGAACTTCATCCGCAGCGGCGAGAGTGTTGGCACCGCCACCATTCCGGTGTCGTCGGTGGTGGGCAAGGCGTTCTCCATCATCTGGCCACCCAGCCGCTGGCACTGGCTCAGCATTCCCGACTCCTTCGAAGGGGTGCCGTAAGCTCAGTCCGTGATCGAAGACGAGGAACGTGTGCCGACCGGGGCGGTGGCAGACGAGGCCGACATCGAGTCGGACGAGGAGAAACCAGAGGTCGCGTCGGATGACGACGAGACCGACGCGGACTCCAAGAAGAAGAAACGCGGCTCGTTCTGGCGCGAATTGCCGGTGTTGTTGGTGGTCGCGGTCGTGGTGGCGCTGCTGGTGCGCACCTTCGTGCTGCAGTCGTTTTGG
Organism: Stackebrandtia sp.; assembly: GCF_035643755.1. Taxonomy (NCBI): domain Bacteria; kingdom Bacillati; phylum Actinomycetota; class Actinomycetes; order Glycomycetales; family Glycomycetaceae; genus Stackebrandtia; species Stackebrandtia sp. The sequence goes on from NZ_DASQPW010000125.1 coordinate 16,874, forward strand.
ATCCCATCGGGTTCGATGGAGAACACCCTGCAGCTCAACGACTACATCCTGGCCAACAAGCTGATCTACGACTTCCGGGATCCGGAGCGCGGCGAGGTCATCGTGTTCCACGCGCCGGAGTCCTGGCGCAGCGACCCCAACGAGGAAGACTTCATCAAGCGCGTCATCGCCGTCGGCGGCGACAGGGTCTCCTACAACCCCGACGAGGGTTTCATCCGGGTCAACGGCAGGAAGCTCAACGAGAAGTCCTATCTGTACAAGGACCCGGTGACCGGGGTGCAGCAGTCGCCCAGCCTCAACGACGAGTCGTTCAAGCTCACAGTCCCCAAGGGACGATTGTGGGTGATGGGTGACCACCGCTGGGCCTCGGCCGATTCGCGGGAACGCTTCCGCCGCACCCACCACAACCGCTACGCGTCGACCATTCCGGTCAGCGCGGTGGTCGGCAAGGCGTTCGTGCTGATCTGGCCGATCGACCGCTGGTCGGTGTTGACGGTGCCCGATACCTTCGATTCGGTCCCCGACCCGAAGTAGGTGCCCGCCATGAGCGCTCCCGCCGGAGTCCCGGTTCACGACCGCCGCGCCAGCCGGGTGCTGGTCGTCGACGGCGACGACCGCGTGCTGCTGTTTCGCGGGTGTGATCCCGCGGAGCCGGAGGAGAAGTTCTGGTTCAGCGCCGGCGGCGGGCTGGACGACGGCGAGGACGAGCGCGACGCCGCGTGCCGGGAACTGATGGAGGAGACCGGAATCCGCGCCGTGCCCGACGACCTCGCCGGGCCGGTGCACCGCGAGATCGCGGAGTTCGGCTTCGACGGCGTCTGGATTCGGCAGCACCAGGTCTTCTACGTGCTGCGGGTCGCCGACAACCGCGTCGACACCAGCGGCTTCGAGGAACTCGAGGTCGCGACCATGGACCAACACCACTGGTGGAGCCTCGCCGAGCTCGAGGCGACGTCCGAGGTGATCTTCCCGGACAACCTGGTGGCGTTGCTGCGCGACATTCGATGCGGCACCAGCTGACCCCCGCCCGGGCGCGGATACCCCGCAAGGACGGCGACATG
>NZ_DASQPW010000126.1:0-6282 GCF_035643755.1 Stackebrandtia sp.
CTGCGATGCGGAGGGCGCCTCGGCGGCGGGCTGCGGCTCGGGTTCGGGCTCAGGTTCGGGCTCGGCCTGCGGCGCCGGTGCCGCGGAACCCGCCGCGTCGGCGGACTCCCCGATGACGGCCAGCTCGCCGCCCACCTCGACGGTCTCGTCCTCGGCGGCGACGATGCGCGTCAACACGCCCGCCACCGGCGAGGGGATCTCGGTGTCCACCTTGTCGGTCGAGACCTCCAGGAGTGGCTCGTCCACCTCGACGGTGTCACCCTCTTTTTTCAGCCATTGGGTGATGGTGCCCTCCGTGACGCTCTCTCCGAGGGCGGGCATGGTTACCGATACCGGCATCTGTCCTCAAGCTCCTGTGAATCTAGGCGTGTGCGTGCAGTGGTTTACCCGCGAGAGCCAGATGTGCCTCGCCGAGGGCCTCGTTCTGGGTCGGGTGCATGTGAATCAGCTGGGCCACGTCCGACGGGAACGCCTCCCAGTTGTAGATCAACTGGGCCTCACCGATCAGTTCGCCCATGTTGGACCCGACCATGTGGACACCCACCACCGGCCCGTCCTTGACACCGACGAGCTTCACGAAGCCCGTGGTCTTGATGATGTTGCTCTTCCCGTTGCCGCCCAACGGGTAGTTGTACGTCTCGACGGCCTCGGAGCCGTACCGCTCCCTGGCGACGTCCTCGTTCAGACCGACCGAGGCGACCTGCGGCTCGCTGTAGGTGACCCGCGGAATTCCGTCGGTGTCGATGGGACGCGGGTTCAGCCCCGCGATGTGCTCGGCCACCAGGATTCCCTGGCCGAAGCCGCGGTGCGCCAGCTGGATCCGGCCGTCGATGTCGCCGATGGCGTAGACGTTCGGCAGGTTGGTCTGGGCGTAGTCGTCGGTGATGACGAAGCCGCGCTCCATCTTCACGCCCTGCTCTTCGTATCCCATGCCCGAGGTCACGGGTCCGCGGCCCACCGCGACCAGCAGCACCTCGGCCTCGATGGTCTCGCCGCCCTTGACGGTGACGGTGACCCCGGAATCGGTGGGCTTCACCGACTCGAACGGGGTCCCGGTCTTGAACTTGATGCCCCGCTTGCGGAAGGCGCGCTCCAGCATCTTGGAGGAGTCGGCGTCCTCGGCCGCGACCAGACGGGGCAGCGCCTCCACAATGGTCACATCGGTGCCCAGCGACTTCCAGGCGCTGGCGAACTCGACGCCGATGACGCCGCCGCCCAGCACCACCGCCGAGGACGGGACGTGGTCCAGCGCCAGCGCGTGCTCGGAGGTGATCACCCGGGTGCCGTCGACCTCGAGGCCCGGCAGGGACTTGGAGTAGGAGCCGGTGGCCAGCACGATGTTGCGGCCCGTGATGCGCTGCCCGTCCACCTCGACGGTGTTGGGGGCCACCAGCTTCCCGGTGCCCTCGATCTGCGTCACCTTGGCCGCCTTCATCAGGCCCTGCAGGCCCTTGTACATCTTGGCGACCACGCCGTCCTTGTACGTGTTGACGCCCGCCATGTCGATGCTGACGCCGGTGGTCTTGACACCGAACTGCTCGCCGTCGCGGGCGGAGTCGGCGACCTCGGCGGCATGCAACAGCGCCTTGGTGGGGATGCAACCCCGGTGCAGGCAGGTGCCGCCCATCTTGTCTTTCTCGATGATCGCGACGTTCAGATCGAGTTGAGCGGCGCGCAGCGCACAGGCGTATCCACCGCTGCCGCCACCCAGGATTACGACGTCGTAGCCCGCGTTCGGGTCGCTCACGAAAACTCCCAAGTCCTCTTGTTAGATAATCAAGGGTCATCCTCGCATTTGCCGGGTTCGGCTGGTGGCCAGACCCCGCGTCTGCGGGACTATTCAACCTCGCCAGCACCACCGACGTACAGTCTGTACCTACGTGCGCCCAGACACATCGGTGGATATGCCTGTGGTCGTAGACTTAAGCCTCACTCCTTGAGGCAGTAGAGGTGATTGTCGTTGTCCTGGTTCCGTCGCAAGAAACGCTCCGGTGCCTCCGAACGCGATGCCCGCCGCTATGACACCTCCCATCTGGAGGAGTTTCACGCCAACCATCATGGCGTCGAAGCCTATGTGGAACCCCGGACCACGGTGACCGAGACGACGGTCATGTTCATTGCCCACGATGGAGAATGGACGCGGCGACGCGTCGATGGTGTCGAGGCGGCCTTCCGGCTGGGTGAGCGATTGGGCATCCCGGTCTACGAGGTGGCCAAGGTGGGCTACCCCCAGCGCATGCGGGACTACAACGCCCGCCAGCGCTTGGCGCGCAAGCGCGCCGCCGGGTGAGCGTGCGGTGGGACGGCCACGATGGCCGTCCCACCGTCCTGTCAACCGCTCTTGCGGTTGGTGAACTCCTTGTGCCCCGCCACCTTGACGTCCTTGGGGTGGAACCCGTTGCCCGTGGACCCCGGGTTCACGCCCTTGGCCTGGTTCTTGCCCTTGTTCTTCTTCAGGGCGCGGCGCTCGGCGCGGTTGGTGGGTTCGGGTTGATCGTCGGCCTCGTCGGCCTGGTGCGAAGACTTGTGGTCGTCAGTCATTTGGGTTCTCCTTGAGACTGAGATCGGGCGCTGCAGCGTCCGCCCGCGCCCTTTGCGGGTGGAAACAACGAAGGAATCGCCGCGGCGCCCGGCGGGCGCGAACGGCACGGCGCGCTCAGATCATCCACATGAGGTGCACTGTAACAGAGCCGACGGCGCCGCGAAATCCAATTAAGGGCCCCCCGGCTTGACGCCGATGTGGACGCTCGCGGCGGCCAGGTAGAACAGGTCGCCGCGATGCCCCAGCCACGCGGGGTCGTCGGCGTCCAGCAGCCGCCGCCAGGCCGCGCGGTCGTCGTCGGACAGCTCCTCCTCCGCCCACTCGAACTGCTTGGCGGCCTTGTGAAGCACGAAGTCCAGGTCCGCGCCCTCCAGGGGCTCCGGCCTGTCGAACAGGACGTTGCGGGTGCGGGTGTCGGTGAGGCCCGCGGCGCGCATGCCCGCCTGCCAGCCGTGCGGCATCGGGTTCAGGTTGTGCATCCGCCGCCGCGCCACCGTGTGCAGCGCCGCGTTGAGCCGCACGTCCAGACCCGGCTGGCCGACGCCCACGTGCGCGGGCAGGAAGGAAGCGGTGGTGCCGCCCTCGGCCAGGGCCAGCACCCCGCCGGGCGCCAGCACGTCGGTCAGGGTGCCCAGCGCCTCCTGTTCGTCGTCGGCGTGATGCACCGCCCCGCGCGCCCAGATCAGGTCGGGCGCTCCGCCGGCGGCCTCGCGAATCCGCGCCGCCGAATCCTCGAACGACGCCGTGGCGAAGCGGATGTCGGGGTGCTGTCTGGCGGTGGTCGCGTACACCTCGGGGTGGGCGTCCAGGCCCGCCACCGCGACGTCGATGCCGGAGCGGGTGGCCTGCTCGCGCAGCGCCACGGCCATTCCCCCTCCGCCGCAGCCGAAGTCCACCGCCAGGGCGACGGACGGGCGCAGCAGCTCGGCGGCCAGCATCGCGTAGAAGTCGGCGTCCTCGCGGGCGCTCTTGCTCAGATCCTCGGCGTGCTCGGCCCACACGAATCCGTCATTCGACATGAAGTCTCCTCGTTGTCCTAAGCCCCGGCCACCAGTTCCGGGTACATCCCGAACGCCAGATCGAGCTCGGCGGTGCTGAACAGCATCAGCCGCGCCCGTTCCACGCGAGTGTCGCTGTGGCGCACCGTCTCCACGGCCTGGCGCAGCGCGTCGTCCTTCGGCCAGCCGTACACACCCGCCGAGACCAGCGGAAACGCCACGGTGGACGCGCCGATCTCGTCGGCGACGGCCAGGCTGTTGCGGTAGCACGACCGCAACAGCTCGGAGCGGTCGGAGTCGGCGGCGTACACCGGACCCACCGTGTGGATCACCCATCGCGCGGGAAGCTCGCCCGCCGTTGTCGCCACCGCCTGCCCGGTGGGCAGGCCGCGCCCGTACTTCGCGTCGCGCAGCCGACGACATTCCTCCAGGATCGCGGGTCCGCCCTTGCGGTGGATGGCGCCGTCGACGCCCCCGCCGCCCATCAGGGATGAGTTGGCGGCGTTGACGATGGCGTCAAGGCGCTGCGCGGTGATGTCTCCATGGAACAGCTCGATGCGCATGCTCATACCTTGACACAACCGGCCGACGCCGTCGGTGCCGCGCAATATGATCACCGGCGTGTACACCGAACGCGGCGCCGCGATACCGGGCGCGGTGGTGTGGCGGACGCTGGCCACCGACCCGTCCGCGGTGAAGCGCGTGCTGCCCGACGGGTGCATGGACCTGCTGTGGATGGACGGAGCGCTGCGCATCGCCGGGCCCGACACCGCGGCGTACCTGCCCGTCCAGGTCCCGGGCGCCCGCGGCCTGGGCCTGCGCCTGGCCCCGGGCTTCGGTCCCGAGGTGTTCGGCCTGCCGGCCAACGAGCTGCGCGACCAGCGGGTGGATCTGGACGCGGTGTGGCCGACGCGGGTGGTCCGATCGCTGACCGATCGGGTCGCCGCCGCCGACGACCCCGGCGCGGTGCTGGAGGCCATCGCGGCGGGCAGTCTGGCCGACGGCGACGGCCCCGAACCGTGGGCGCTGTCGATGGCCGCGGCGATGCGGCGCGGGGAGTCGGTGTCCGACACCGCCCGCGCCGTGGGCTTCAGCGAACGCCAGCTGCATCGGCGCAGCATCGCCGCCTTCGGCTACGGGCCCAAGACCCTGGCGCGCATCCTGCGCCTGCAGCGCGCCTTGGAGCACGTTCACGCCGGGCAGTCACTGGCGCTGGCCGCCGCCAGGGCGGGCTACGCCGACCAGGCGCACCTGTCGCGCGACGCCAGGCGCCTGGCCGGCGCCACCGTGAGCGACGTGGTTCACGACTCCAGCGCGGAGAACAGGCTGATCCCGTTACCGTCGGGGTCGTGGACCACCGCGAAGCGCTGGCCCCACACCGCGTCGAAGGGCTTCAGGTGGCCCTCGTAACCCGCCTCGGTGAGCTCGGCGTAGCGGGCGTCGACCTCGGCGGGGTCGTCGCAGCCGAAGGCCAGCTCGGTGCCGCCGCGGCTCGGGTCGGCGTTCGGGTCGAAGGACTTGATGATGTCGACGGTGTCCCACAGGAGCTTCATCCCTCCCGTGGTGACGGCCTCCACATGGGACTCGGAGTCGGCGGAGGCGGGGATGTCGAGCCCGAGCCGTCGGTAGAAGGCCAGCGTGGCGGGCATGTCGAAGGAAACGAGTTGGACGCTGTGAAATGTCAATGCCATGCCGTCGACGATATGACCCGCACGGCGCGGCGGTCTTGTACGAATCGGACGTGTTCAGCGTTGTTGCCCGGTGATGCGGGCGTATGACGCCACGAAGTCGCCCAGCAGCCGCGCGAAGGCGGCGCGGTCGGCGTCGCTCCAGCCGTCCATGGCCTCGGCGAAGACCTCGCGGCGGAAGCGGTGCGCCCGCGCCAGGAGGCGCTGGGCCGTGGCGGTCAGGGCCACGGGGGTGCGGCGGCCGTCGCGCTGGTCGGCGTTGCGCACCAACAGATCCCGCTCGACGGCCCTGGCCACCAGGCGGCTGGCCCGCGGCTGGTCGATGCCCAGGGCCGCGGCGATGTCGCCGACGCCGCAGCCGCCGCCCAGCTCCTCGACCGCGTCCAGCACGCCCATGAGCGTGGGGTCGACGTCGACGTCGGCGCCGCTGCGCTGGGAGTGGAGTCGGCCGAGGGCGCGGCGGGTCTGGCCGCGGCGGATGGCGACCATGGCGCGTTCCACGCGCTCGACGGGATCATCGGACATGTATGTTAATGTACAAGTACATGTAAAAAGACATATAAAGGAGCGCGACATGTCCACCCCCAAACCGATGGGCTACTGGCTCAAACACATCGACCGCGGCCTCGAGAACAACTTCGCCGCGCTGCTGGAGACCGAGGGCCTGAACCGACGCCGCTGGCAGATCCTCAATACTGTCGCCACGGACGCCGTCGACGCCGACGCGCTCGACGCGGCGCTGCGCCCGTTCCTCACCGAGGCCGAGCCGACGGTGCGGCCCCAGCTCGACGCGCTCGTCGCCCAGGGGTGGATCGCCCTGGGGGACAACGACTCCCTGACCCTGACCGACGACGGCCGCGCCGCGTACGAACGCGTCAACGCGCGGGTTCAGCGGCTGCGCGCCGAGGTCATCGATGGTCTGTCCCCAGAGGACTATCGTGCTCTGGTCGAGATGCTGCGCCGCATCGCATCCAACGTGGACGCGCAGGCCGTCGCCCTGTCGTGACCCGCACGTCCGCTGCCACAATCAGCGGGCAGCGGGCCCGCGCTATCG
>NZ_DASQPW010000127.1:0-2966 GCF_035643755.1 Stackebrandtia sp.
GACGCCCAGACCGTGCGACCACAGGTGGCGGCGGAACGCGATCGTGGCGTCCCAGTCCAGGGCGGCGTCGACGCCGGGACCGTTGTCGGCCAAGGGATCGGCCACCACGTGGGCGGCGGCGAAGATGACGCGGGACTCCAGCGGCGCGTCGGGTTGGTGCGGGACCGAGGGCGGGCCCATGGGGTACGGGCCGTGGCCCGGCAGATCGACGACGGTCACAGCGTCAGCTCCGACAGCTCGATGCGGCGGCCCTCGAGGGAGGAACGGTAGCCCTCCTCGGCGAGCTGGACGCCGCGGGCGGCGGCCAGGAAGTCGTGCGAGAACGGCGCGTCGTCCACGACGTGGCGCAGGAACTCCTCCCACTGGGCCTTGAAACCGTTGTCGAACTCGGCGTTGTCGGGAACCTCCGTCCACTGTGATCGAAAGTCGATGCTTTGCGGGATGTCGGGATTCCACACGGGCTTCGGCGTCACGGAACGGTGCTGGGCACGGCAACGCCGCAGCCCCGCCACCGCGCTGCCCTCGGTTCCGTCCACATGGAACTCCACGAGCTCGTCGCGGAAGACCCTGGTGGCCCATGACGAGTTCATCTGCGCGATGACCCCGCCCCGAAGCTCGAAGATGGCGTAGGCGGCGTCGTCGGCCGTGGCGGCGTAGCCCTCGCCCGACTCGTCGAAGCGCTCGGGGATGTGGGTGGCGACCCGCGCGGTCACCGCCGTGATCGGGGCGATCACGCCCTCGAAGACGTAACTCCAGTGCGGGAACATGTCCAGGGCCATGCCGCCGCCGTCCTCGGTCCGATAGTTCCACGACGGGCGTTGCGCGCTCTGCCAGTCTCCCTCGAAGACCCAGTAGCCGAACTCGCCGCGCACCGAAAGGATGCGGCCGAAGAAGCCGCTGTCCACCAGGCGTTTCAGCTTCCGCAGCCCCGGCAGGTACAGCTTGTCGGCCACCGCGCCGTTCTTCACGCCGTGCTCGCGGGCCAGCCGCGCCAACCCGAGCGACTCCTCCACCGAGGTGGCCAGCGGCTTCTCGCAGTAGACGTGCTTGCCCGCCTTGATGGCGGCGGTGACCGCGCCGACCCGATGCAGGGTGGTCAACGAATCAAAGTAGACGGAGATGGACTCGTCGGCCAGCACCGCGTCCAGGTCGGTGGACCACCTGTCGAGGCCGTGATCGGCGGCGATCGCGGCCAGCTTGCCCGCGTCGCGCCCCACCAGGGTGAGCTCGGGCCAGATCACCGAGCCGTCGGCGCGCGGCAGCCCGCCCTGCTCGCGGATCGCCAGCAGCGACCGCACCAGATGCTGCCGATAACCCATGCGACCGGTCACGCCGTTGACGGCGATTCCCACGGGGATGCGGTGGGGCATGCGAGCTCCTCGATTGTGCGGACGGGGCGGGCGCGAAATGGCAAACGCTTGCCTTTCACTGTAGCGCGCCTCACCCCGCGACAGCGACCCCGCCGAACGCGAGGGCTTCTCAGATTTTTCGAGCGGCGCGATGCGCCGTCAGGCCACGGACTCGTGGGGACGCGGCGGCTACCCGGACCGCGAGCTAGATGCGCGACTCGCGCAGGTCCACGACCTCGCCGTGCGGCACCCAGATCTGGTACACGCCAACGTCATACGGCTCCAGACCGAGATGGCGGGCCATGTCGGCGTTGCCGCCGCAGTACTCCAGCCGCAGCCAGGCACCGAACTCCCCGAGCACCACGAAGGGCTCGCCGCGCCAGGTGCACAGGGTGCGCACGTAGCAGAAGTCCTCGATCTCCGAGATCAGCACACCGCGCCGATAGCGGCCGTCGGCCACCTCGACGAAACCGTCGCCGGGCTCGGGCGAATACAGGCGCACGTGGGCGCCGTCCGGACTGGCGTCGTACTCCACACCCCGCCACCGGGCGACGTAGCCGTCACGCATGCTGCTGCTCCTGGCTCAACGGATTCGACTGCGGATAGGCGTTCCAGCCCGCGTCGGCGGCCTCCACTTCCGACCTGATCCATTCCCGACGGTCGGAGTCGTACACCGCCACGGGAGCGGAACGACCGTCCGCCGTGACGCGGAACATCTGGGCGCCATGCGGAAGCCGCACGCTGTCCACCTTGTACTCGGGAATCCGACGACCGCCCACACTGGGCGCGTAGCCGTCTCCCGAGAAGGGCGGCGGTTCGACGATCCAGCCGCCGTTGCGGTGCGCGGACTCGGCATCGTTTCCGCCGTAAGCGATCTGGTAAAGCTCCGTGCGGTGGCCCGTCCAGCGCACCACGTGCACCTCTTCGTCGGCGGGCGCGAAGTCGGCGCCCTCGCGCAGCAACCCGAGTCCGTTGTAGAGCTGTTCGGGGGTGACGAGGTCCTGGACGTCGCCGTAGCGGTGGACGAATCCCGCCACGCGGTCGTAACCGCGCTCCAGGGTCATGGCGACCTGATGGTGCGGCAGCACCTTCTGCATCACCTCGGGCTGCGCCGCCTGCGGCCGCACCGTCGGCGGCGGGTTGGACGCCTCCATCTCCAGCGCGGCCTGCAGCAGGCCCTGGGTGCGGGCCCACGTGACCAATGTGGTCACCTGCGGGCCCGGGATGTTGGCGCCGACCTCGGTGCCGGGGTTGACGTACAGCGAGTATTCGATGCCCGGCCACTGCGCCACCAGCCGCCCGAAGGTGGTGCGGATCTGGTTCTGGTCGCCGTAGCGGGCCACCAACCGGTTCTGGGTGGTGAACGCGGTGATGGTGTAGGAGCCGTCGATCAGGTCGGTGTGCCAACGAAACTCGGGGTCGCCGGGGCGGGCCGACGGCGGGCAGTCCTCGGCGACGGGCAGGTATGCCCAGGCCCGCAGGATCACCTCGAGGAACGCGCGGGTGTCGCCCGAGGCGGCGGCGCCGGCCAGCGAGTCCTCCACCGAGTTCTCGTCGGGCCACTGCTCGAGCGCGCCCGGCACCACCAGGTCGGTGCTGTGCCCGGTGGGCCGCAGC
>NZ_DASQPW010000128.1:0-15029 GCF_035643755.1 Stackebrandtia sp.
CCTTCTGGGTTGGTGGATCTGAAGATGTCTTCAGGCTGGTTAAGGCTGGGTTCAGCAACACGGTTCTAGGCGCGAATTAGGGGTGGAGGTTGGAGGACCCCAGCCCCGAATTCCTATGTGGTCCAGTTGTGCGTGTTAGAGGGGACGGGCGCGCGGGCACGAGACGGCGCTATCGGGTGCAGGACGGAGAGAACCCGTACAGCACCACCTCGTGTGGTGGAGGAAAACCCACGCAGCCCGCCCCACGCACGCAGCCCACCTCACACGGGCGTACGCGACTGGTGGAAAAGACTGTGGAAAGTGCGGATGTCAGCGCTGGACGGGAATGCTCAACGGCGGGTCATCGCGACGATGACGCACACAACCATTGACAGGGCAGTTCTGCCCAGGAACGCGACGACGCAGTTGACGCGGAAACGACGGATCGCTCGCAGCCCTACGGGCGGCGATCAACCACCACACCTCCACCCGAAGACGATGGATCGCGGCAACCACGAGGTCCTCACCACGCACCCCCGCAGGCAGCGGGTGCGACAATGGGCAACGTTCGGTTATCTCCTCCACGAGGAGACCTCCGTTCTTTAGGACCGAGGCGGGGACAAGGTCGCCAAACTTTGCGTACCCGCCTCGGTCGTTCTTGAGCTTGCCGCATGAAAGCCGTTGCGCGGCAAGCAGACCCTATTGAATTGTAGTTGCTAGATCACTCATAGCTGTGATCTGATGCTCACCGTAGCAGACTAAAAAACCTAATGCAAGTAACCTCTAGGTGATAAGCATGCTCGAGGAGAGCCGATGAGTGAGTCACAAGGCCCTACGGTTCGACGTCGTATCGTGGCGTCGGAGTTGAAGAGGCTGCGCGCAGAAGCCGACCTTCGACAGCAAGTGGTCGCCGATGCTGTGGAGCTTGATCAAAGTGCACTGTCTAGGTACGAGCAAGCCAAGTCGTCAATGACCGTGCATGTTGCTGAAAAGCTGTTTTCGTACTACGGAGTCGGTGGTGAGCAACTGGAGTGGATGCTTGAGTTGGTTCGTGGATCGCGTAAACGGGGGTGGCTCAAGGACTTCACGGGAGTCGTTCCCAATTGGTTCGAAGGGTTTGTCGCGCTCGAACGCGATGCGTCCAAACTGTACGAACTAGCCATACATGTGGTGCCAGGCGCTTTTCAGACCGAGGCATATGCCCATGCCATCATGAAGTCGGGCCTGAGCACCACCAATCTTGATGAGGCTGTACAGGCTCGCATGAAGCGGAGCAAAGTGTTTCAACGCGAGCACCCGCCCGAATACTGGGCTGTCATCTGCGAATCTGCTCTTCGCTGCGTAGTTGGGAGTCCCAAGGTGATGGCAGACCAACTACATCACTTGATAGACATGTCCAAAACGCCAAATATCACGATCCAAGTGCTACCCAACAGCGCAGGAGCGCATCCATCCATGGTTTGCCCATTCCTGCTGCTGCGATTCGACTTGGCACCGCACTACGGTGTTGTCTACATGGACTACTTGAGCGGGTCGATCTACCGAGACGACCCACAAGAAGTCGACCTCTACGACACCGCGCTTCGGCACCTGATCAAAGCGGCACTCCCCGAAACCTCAAGCCGAACCATGATGGCAAACATCGCAAAGGAACTACACAAATGAACCCCACCACCCCACACACCTGGCGAAAGTCGACCCGCTCGGGCGACAACCAAGGCCACTGCCTCGAAGTAGCCATTTGGCACAAGACCACTCGAGACAAAGGAGCCCAAGGCAACACGGTTTCCCGTGGCGATGTCTAGACGCTGCTGGCGAGCCTTAGCACCTGGTCCACGAAGGATTCAACCTGTGCGTCGTCGAGCTGTTGATCTACGAGCAGGACATGAGCGAGGAAGAACAGCAAGGCGCCTGCGTCGTTGGGGTTGATGCCTTCCAACCGTTCAGGTTCCCCAAGCGCGGCACGAAGGAGCGCTTCGGCCACCGACGGTTTGAGGATGTCGACGGCAGGATACCGATTCTTTAGATCAGACACGTATTCGGTGACCTGACCAGCGACATCCACACCCGTGAACTTGCGTGAGGCTCCGACGGTGAGCGCGTGTGACATCAACGTGTACGTCCGATTGCTGCCCACCACCTCGGCAAGATCGCTGGGAGACTGAGACCCCTTCGTCGCGGTGGCCTTCAGCAGCGCTACCTCGTTGTCGTTTCGAATCACTTGTCTCCCACCTTCGGTGTGTTCCTGATTGCCGCTGATGCCTTCCTGACGCCCTTGGTGACAACAGCCGTAATCGCGAATCCTGCCACGAGAAGCGACCCACCGCGTGGCTGGTCGGCAGGCTGCGCCTGAAATGTCGGGCGATTGGCCGTTTCGGTCGAGCTCACCAGACCCGTTTCGGGAGTCGGGTCAACGCCTACCGATTCCCAAGCGATGTCGATCTGCTTTCCCACTGTTTCAGCTACATCCGAGACATCGCCGCCCTTTCGGGTAAAGAAGTCCGCCAGGTTCTCACCCTTACGACGCAAATCATCGTCCTCGATGACCGCCTCGGGACCCGCCATCGGCTCACTTTCCGCCGATGGCACGCCGTTGGAATGCGGATTTTGCGCCTCAGACGTATCCCCGCCGCCACCCCTTAAACCGCTGCCCCGCGCTGATTCGGCAGTCGACTGCATCTCCTTGAGCTTGTTGATGGCCTCCACCAGCAGGCTCTCGGCCTCGCCGCCCTGGTCCACCGACGACCTGATGGTCGCTCCCGTGGCCTCGGCACCCATCGACTCAAGCTGAGAGGCAAGATCCTCGCCACCCGACTTCGACTGTCCCACAGTGCTTTGCGCCTGCTCCACGGCCTGAATCGCCGCACCGATCTGAGCCGAATACTCATCAATACTGGACACGCACGCGCCTCTCCCTGTGCCGACACTTTCCCGTTCGTCGCAACACGACCGATACGCACTGTACCAATATCAATGCATCAATTCTCGGTGACCACCTCGACACCGTAGCCACCCAGCTCCACGATCCTGTCGCCAATGGACACCACGACCGCCGCGTCATTGTGGTTCATGACGATGTGGTGGACCGTCCCGTCCTCGGCGACCCGAGCGCGGGCCTGGACGCCGTCGGGCAGGCCAGGCAGCACGGGCGTCACGCCCGCAGTGCCGCGCGCCAGGTCCATGATGGAGGTCATCGCCTCGTCGTCGGGGCGGGTGGCCAGGTAGTAGGCGGTGCCCTCGCCGAAGCGGTGGCGGGTGAGGGCGGGGTGGCCCGACAGGGGGCCCGAGTCGAAGTGCGCCAGGGCTTCGGCGCCCTCGAGGTGGATGTCCTCCGACCACACCGTGGCGCCGCGGACGGCGAGGCCGTCCAGGTCGCCCGTGAAGGCCACGGGGATGTCGCCGCCCTCGGGCAGCGGCCAGAACTCCTCCGTCCACAGTCCCAGCATGTCGCGGAACGGCGCGGGGTAGCCGCCCAGGTGGACGCGGTCGCAGTCGTCCACAATGCCCGAGAAGAAGGACATCAGGAGCGTGCCGCCCTCGCGCACGAACCGTTCCAGGGCCGACGCGTGCTCCTCGGTCACCAGGTAGAGGTTCGGCACCACCAGCAGCTTGTAGCGCGACAGGTCCGCGCTGGGCGGGACCACGTCGCAGGCGACGTTGGCCTGGTACAAGGGGCCATAGTGGGCGGCGACGGTTTCGAGGTAGTTGATGTCGCTGGAGGGGTGGCTGTCGCCCTCCAGGGCCCACCAGCTCGGCCAGTCCATGACGATCGCGGCGTCGGCGGTTTGCCTGGTGCCGAACAGTTCGGGGTGGGAGGCGAGCTCGTTGCCCAGGGCCGCGACCTCGCGGTGGACGCGGGTGTCGGGGCCCGCGTGCGGGACCATGCCCGAGTGGAAGCGTTCGGCGCCGCCGCGCGAGGCGCGCCATTGGAAGTACAGGACGGAGTCGGCGCCGTGGGCGACGGCCTGCCAGCTCCACAGCCGCATGACGCCAGGGGGCTTGGGGCCGTTGCGAAGCCGCCAGTTGACGGCGCTGGGGGCCTGTTCCATGAGCATCCAGGGCGCGCCGTCGCCCAGCGACCGCATCAGGTCGTAGGTGAACGCGGCGGCCTGGGCGGACCTGCCGTCCACATTGTGCGGGTCGGGGTAGGAGTCGTGGCTGATGGCGTCGATGTGGGGCGCCCAGGTGGTGTAGTCGGCGGGTTTGAAGGCGCCCATGAAGTTGGTGGTGGCGGGGACGCCGGGGGTGATGCGGTCCAGGACCTCCTTTTCCGCGAGGTAGCAGGCGAGCAGTTCGTCGGAGGAGAACCGCGCGAAGTCGAGCCGCTGGGCGGGGTTGGGGAAGGTGGGCGTGGAGCGCGGGGGCTGGATCTCGTCGAACTCGGAGTAGCCCTGGGACCAGAAGCTGGTGGACCAGGCCTCGTTGAGGCCGTCGATGTCGCCGTAACGGTCGCGCAGCCAGTCGCGGAAGGCCGCCGCCGAGGTGTCGCAATAGCACTGTCTGACGTGGCAGCCGTATTCGTTGTTGATGTGCCACATGGCCAGTGCGGGGTGATCGCCGTAGCGGTTGGCGAGCTGTTCGACCAGGCGGGTGGCGTAGCGGCGATAGTCGGGTGAGGACGGACAGTAGTGCTGGCGCGCGCCCTGCCACAGCTTGGTGCCGTCGGCCTTCACGGGGAGGGTCTCGGGGTGGAGCCTGGCCAGCCAGGGCGGCGGCGAGGCCGTCATGGTGGCCATGCAGACCGCGACGTCGGCGTCGTGGAGCATGCCGAAGATCGTGTCCACCCAACCGAAGTCGAACTCGCCGGGGCGGGGCTCCACCTTGGCCCACGAGAAGATGCCGAGGCTGACCAGCGAGACGCCCGCGTCCTTCATGAGCCGCATGTCCTCGGCCCAGACCTCGGGCGTCCACTGTTCGGGGTTGTAGTCGCCGCCGAAGGCGATGCGCCCGAGGCGGGAATTGAAGCGCGCCAGGCGTTCGGCCGAAGTCATTCCTTGACACTCCCTTGGGTGATTCCTGTTTTCCAGAACCGCTGCAGGATGACCATCATGATCATCAGCGGAATGACGGAGACGAAGGCGCCGCCGACGGTGAGCTGGTAAAGGATCGGGTCGCGCGAGGCGAACGACTGCCAGGTGGTGAGCCCCAACGTGATCGGGAACAGGTGGGGGTCGGACAGCATGATCAACGGCAGGAAGTAGTTGTTCCAGATGCCGACGAACTGGAACAGGAAGATGGTGACCAGCGCGGGCGTCATGATGCGCAGGCCGACGGTGGCGAACACGCGGAACTCCCCCGCCCCGTCGAGGCGGGCCGCCTCCATGAGTTCGTCGGGAACCGCGGCGGCGGCGTAGATGCGGCACAGGTAGACGCCGAACGGGCTGACCATGCTGGGCAGCAGGAGCGCCCAGTAGGAGTTGGCCATGTCGAACTGGCTGAGCAACAGGTACAGGGGCAGGGTGAGGGCGGTGGACGGGATCAGCAC
The DNA here is from genome assembly GCF_035643755.1 of Stackebrandtia sp. Classification (NCBI taxonomy): domain Bacteria; kingdom Bacillati; phylum Actinomycetota; class Actinomycetes; order Glycomycetales; family Glycomycetaceae; genus Stackebrandtia; species Stackebrandtia sp. Next base: position 5,465 of record NZ_DASQPW010000128.1, read on the forward strand.
GCCCGCGAGGATCAGGTTGAACGCGGTCTTTCGGCCGGTGAAGCGGAACTTGGCCATGCCGTAGCCCGCCGCGGCGGCCAGCAGGGTGGCCGCGGCGGAGCCGACGCCCGCGTACAGGACACTGTTGAGTGTCCACCTGAGATAGATGCCGTGCTGGTAGCTGAACAGGGTCTTGAGGTTGGCGATCGGTGAGGGGTGGGAGAACCACAGTCCGAACGATCCGAACAGGTCGGCGCTGGACTTGGTGTAGGCCACGATGAGCCAGTACACGGGGATCAGGAAGTACACGGCGATCACGGCCAGCACCGCCGTGACCAGGGTCTTGTATTTCAGGGTCATGACTCGTCATCCCCTCGTCCGAAGAGGCGCAGGAAACCGAAGGAGAACACCATCGCCACGACGGCCAACAGCACCGCCTGCGCCGCGGCCATCTGGTAGTTGTCCTTATTGAACGCTTCGTTGTAGGCGGTCAGGTTGGGTGTGTACGTGAAGTTGATGGCGCCCGTCAACGGTTTCAACACCAGCGGTTCGGAGAACAGTTGCAGCGTCCCGACGATGGTGAACACGGTGACCATGACGATGGCGGGGCGAGCCAACGGCAGCTTGATGTTCCACACGATCCGCCAGGCGCCCGCGCCGTCCATGCGGGCCGACTCGTACAGGTCGGGGTTGATGGACTTCAACTGCGCCACCAGGACCAGCATGTTGTAGCCCGCGAACTGCCACGTCACGATGTTGATGATGGACAGCAGGATGTTGTCGGTGCCGAGGAAGTCGACATTGAGCCCGAGGTCGTTGAGCAGCGTCACGATCGGGCTGATACCCGGGGTGTAGAGGAATCCCCACAGGATCGAGGCGACGACGCCGGGCACGCCGTACGGCAGGAAGTAGGCGCTGCGGAAGAACGGGACGCCGCGCGCCGAGGCGGCGTCCAGCAGCAGCGCCAGGGCCACGGCGAGGATCACCATGACGGGCACCTGGATGACCGCGAAGATCAGGATCCGCACCAGGCTGTCGACGAACGCCGCGTCCGACAGGGCGGCGGCGTAGTTGTCGAACCAGACGAACACCTGCTTGGAACCGCTGAGCCCCAAGGACCCCGTGCGTTCCACTTTGAACAGGCTCTGGTAGACGGCGTAGACGATCGGGATGATGAAGAACGCGGTGAAGAAGATCGCGAACGGGAGGACGAATCCCCAGCCCGAGCGGGCACGGCGACGTGTGATCGACATGGTTTCTCCGCCTTACCTGGCGTCCACCGGGAGGCCCTTGTCCTCCAGGTCTTTGACGATTTGGTCCTGGACTTGCGGCAGGGACCCGGCGAAGGTTCCCGTGCCGTCGACGGCCCCTTGCAGGGCGTTGTTGAAGTGCTCGTATGCCTCGGCGGTGGTGGGCGACCATTGCCAGCGGGTGTCGACCGCGGCGTCGGCGGCGGCGAACACCTTGTTGTAGCGCTGGTTGCCGAAGAACGGGTCCTTGCGGTTGAGAGCGGCGCTGTCGCGGGCGGACTTGACGGCGGGCCATCCGTAGCCGCTCTTGATGAGCATGTTCACCGAGTCGGCGTCGGTGTTGAGCCAGATGGCGAAGCGCAGCGCCTCCTTGGCGTGGTCGGAGCCGTGCATCACGACGGTGGAGGAGCCGCCCCAGTTCGAGGAGACGAACTTTCCGTCTTCGCTCCACTGTGGCATCGGCGCCACCTTCCACTTGCCCGAGGTGGCGGGGGCGTTGCCGCGCAGCAGGGCGTCTCCCCATTGTGGGCCGACCCAGGAGGTGATCTGGCCGTCCTGGATGTCCTTGAACCAGCCGTTGGCCATGTCGGGTTCGGTCTTCACCAGGTCCTTTTTCACCAGGTTGTTCCAGTACTTGGCGACCTTGCGGGTGGCGGGGTTGTCGACGTCGACCGTCCACTTTCCGCCCTGCGTGCCGAACCAGCGGGCCCCGGCCTGCCAGGACAGGGCGCCGAAGTACGCGGAGTTGGCGGCGGGGAAGGTCGCGATGTACGTGTGGTGCTTGCGGAACACCTTGGCGGCGGCCTCGAAGTCGGCCCAGGTCCTGGGCGGTTCGATGTTCCACTTCTTGAACAGGTCCTGGCGGTAGAACATCGCCATGGGGCCCGAGGCCTGCGGCACGGCGTAGACGCGGTCGTTGAAGACCCCCTGCTGCCACTGCCAGTCGACGAACTTGGACTTGTCGGACTCGATGCCCAGGGAGGTGAGGTCTTCGAGGCCCTGGTCGACCAGGAGGCTCGGGATCTCCTGGTACTCCACCTGGGCCAGGTCGGGCGGGTCGCCCGCGGTGAGCGACGCGCGCATCTTGGCGTAGCCGCCGCTGCCCCCGGCGGGGACATTGGACAGTTCGACGTGGACGTCGGGGTTCTCCTGGTTCCACAGGTCGACGGCCTTGTCGATGCCGGGGACCCAGGACCAGAAGGTGAGGTTGACCTTGGGGGCGTTGGTGGAGCCGCACGCGGCGACGGTGAACAAGAGGGCGACGGCGGCAATCAGACACGAGGCCGTATTGCGGGCCAGAAGGGTCATCTGGGTGCCTCCTGGTGTGGCAGATGTCTCATGGGGCGCCCGATGTTATCATAAAATACTATTATATTTCGATGGCTGGATCGCGGTTTTTCGCGACGGCCCGCACCCGAGTCACGAAAGGCGGCTGGCAGTGGCAACGGCCAACAGGTTCGCGGGCCGCGTCGTCGTGGTCACCGGCGCCGCGGCGGGCATCGGGGCGGCGGTGACGCGCCGCTTCACCGCCGAGGGCGCCGTGGTGTTGACCGTCGACGTCGACGAGCCCGGCGAAGTCGAGGGGTCCACCGTGGAACACATTCGCGCCGACGTGGCCAATCCCGATGACTGGCAGCGCATCGCCGAGACCGCCGAGCGCTACGGCGGGGCCGACGTGCTGGTCTCCAACGCCGCCACCGTGATCGTCAAGCCCGCCGCCGACACCGCCGACGACGAGTGGCACCGCCAGCTCGAGGTGAACCTGTCGGGGGCGTTCTTCGGCGTACGCGCCCTGCTGCCGGGACTGCGCCGCAATCGCGGCAACGTCGTGATCGTGTCGTCCGTGCACGCCCACTTCGGGCTCCCCGGGCGGCCCGCCTACGCCGCGTCCAAGGGCGGGTTGTGCGCGCTGACAAGGCAACTGGCCGCCGACTACGGTCCCCAGGTGCGGGTGAACACGGTCTCGCCCGGCCCGATCGCCACCAAGGCGTGGGAGGGGATCAGCGCGGCCGATCGGCGGCGCAGCGCGCGCCAGACCGTCCTGGACCGCCTCGGCGGCGCCGGTGAGGTCGCCGGGTGCGTGGCGTTCCTCGCCTCGCCCGACGCGTCCTATGTCACCGGTGCCGAGCTGGTGGTGGACGGCGGGTGGAGCGTCACCAAGGACTCGATGTGAACAGCTACACGCGGCGCGGGGTACACGGCCAGGTGGTGCGCGAGATCGCCTCGCGGGTGCTGTCGGGCGCCTACCCCGAGGGCGCCACCATCGACGTGTCCACACTCGAAGACGAGCTCGGCGTCAGCCGCACCGTCGTGCGCGAGGCCCTGAAGGTGTTGACCGCCAAGGGACTGGTCGACGCGCGTCAAAAGCGCGGCACCTACGTGCTCCAGCGCGCCCGCTGGAACCTGCTGGACGCCGACGTGCTGGCCTGGCAGTTCGCGGGCAGGTCGGATGAGTCCTTTCTCGACCAACTGCACGAGATGCGCGCCATCGTCGAGCCCGCCGGAGCGGGCCTGGCCGCGGGGCGCCGCACCCCCGCCGACCTCGCGGCCATCGACGCGGCCGTGGAACAGATGGTGCGGGCCGAGGGCGACCCCGACGCCGCCGTGGCCGCCGACCTCGCCTTCCACCGCGCGCTGTTGGCCGCCACCCACAACGAGCTTTTGACCCGCATGGAGATGCTGCTGGAGACCGGCCTGGCCAGCCGCGATCGCCTGGTGCACACCACAAGCCCGCACGACGACCCCGTGCCCAGCCACCGCGCGGTCGCCGACGCCATCCGCGACGGCGACGCCGAGCGCGCCGCGGCGGCCATGAGCCAGCTGCTGGACAAGGCACTGGCCGACCTGCGCCGCGCCAGAGAAGGGAACCCGCCGTGAAGATCACCCGGATCGAGACCTTCCGCGTCCCGCCGCGCTGGCTGTTCTGCCGCGTCGAGACCGACGACGGCGTGGTCGGCTGGGGCGAGCCCGTCGTGGAGGGCCGCGCCGCCACGGTGCGCACCGCCGTGGAAGAGCTGTCCGGGTACCTCATCGGGGCCGACCCGCTGCGCATCGAGGACCACTGGCAGGTGCTGTCCAAGGGCGGCTTCTACCGCGGCGGGCCCGTCCTGTCGTCCGCGCTGGCGGGCATCGACCAGGCGCTGTGGGACATCGCGGGCAAGGCGCGCGGCGCGGCCGTCCACGAGCTGCTCGGCGGGCCCGTGCGCGACAGGGCGCGGGTGTACGGCTGGGTCGGCGGCGACGAGCCGTCCGAAGTGGCCGAGGCCGCCGCCGCGCAGGCCGAGGCGGGATTCACCGCCGTGAAGATGAACGCCTGCGCCGCCCTGCCCCACATCGCCTCGCCGTCCGAACTCGACCGGATCACCCGCCGCGTCGCGGGCGTGCGCGAGGCGCTCGGCGACGACCGCGACCTCGCCATCGACTTCCACGGGCGCGTCTCGGCCGCCGCCGCCCGCCAGCTGCTGCCCCGCCTCGCCGAGCTGTCGCCGCTGTTCGTCGAGGAACCCGTGCTGCCCGAACACCACCGCCGCCTGGCCTCCATCGTGGAGTCGAGCCCGATCCCGATCGCCACGGGCGAGCGCCTCTACTCCCGCAACGACTTCCTGCCCGTCCTCCAGGCGGGCATCGCCGTGGCCCAGCCCGACATCTCCCACGCGGGAGGCATCTCCGAGGTGCGGCGCATCGCGTCGCTGGCCGAGGTGTGGAACGTCGCCGTCGCCCCGCACTGTCCACTCGGGCCGATCTCGCTGGCCGCCAGCCTACAGATCGCGTTCGCCACACCGAACTTCCTCATCCAGGAACAAAGCCTCGGCATCCACTACAACACCCGCGCCGACCTGCTGGACTACCTGCTCGACACGTCCGTATTCGCCTTCACCGACGGCTACGTGGCGCGCCCCGCCGCGCCCGGTCTCGGCCTGTCCCTTGACGAGGCGGCCATCCGCCGCGCCGACGCCCAGGACCACGACTGGCACTCCCCCGTGTGGCGGCACGCCGACGGCTCCTTCGCCGAGTGGTGAACCACCAAGGAGCGACACCATGACTTCCGCGACCCCGATCACCGCCTACACCTGCGAACTCGGCGAGGGCGCCCGCTGGGTCGACGGCCGCCTGGTCCACACCGACATCCTTTCGGGACGGTTGCTGTCGCCCCGATCGGACGGGACCGCCGAGGTGCTGGCGGACCTCGACGTGCCGCTGGGGGCCGTCGCCCCGATCGCCGACCGCCCCGGCGAATGGATCGCCGCGGCCGGAGGAGGCATCGCCGTGCTTTCCCACGGCCGCGTCCAATGGCTCGCCACCCCCGAGGCCGACCGCTCCCCCGCCACCCGCATGAACGACGGGTCCTGTGACCCGCGCGGGCGCTTGTGGGCGGGCTCCATGGCCTACGACAACACGCCCGGCGCGGGTTGCCTGTACCGCGTCGACGGCGACGGCACGGTCGTTCGGGTCCTTGAGGGACTGACGATTCCCAACGGTCCGGCGTGGAGCCCCGGCGGCGACGTCATGTACCTGTCGGCCAGCGCGGACGGTCGCGTCGACGCCTACCCCGTCGACGCCGCGGGCGACCTCGGCGCACCCGAGGTGTTCGCCCAGTTGGAAACCGGCCTCACCCCCGACGGCCTCACCGTCGACGCCGACGGCGGCGTCTGGGTGGCGGTGTGGGACGGCGCCCAGGTGCGCCGCTACCTCCCCGACGGCACGGCCGACACCGTCCTGGAACTGCCGACGTCGCGCCCCACCAGTTGCTGCTTCGGCGGCCCCGACCTGAAGCGGCTGTATGTCACCACCGCCTCGTACGGATTGAACGAGGCGAACGCGGGCGGGGTCTACGCCTTCGACGTGGGCATCGCCGGTCGTCACACCGCGCCCTTCGTTCCACTCAGGACACCGTGACCTCGGCGTGTGCGCCGCGTGTGCGCCGCGGTGTGCGCGGCTCGCCCTAGTCTCCGCGTCGGGGTGACCGCATCGGTTGCGGCCACCCGCATTGGAGACCCCGTGTACCTGTCGTACCACCACCTCGGGCCCCTCAGCGAGCCCTTGACCCTCGGCCCGATCCTCGCGGCCCTGGTGCTCGCCGCCGCGTTCGCCGCCTTTCGGTCGTGGAGGCGCTGGCGCGACATCGCGGGCTTCAAGCGTCACGCCGCCCGAGCCCACCTGGACTATCGCCCGCGCGACGACGGGCTCGCCCGGCTGTCGACGCACTGGCCCATGGACACCTCGCCGCTGTGCATCGGCGCCAACGTGTTTCACGGAACCCACCGAGGACGGCCCCTCGTGTTCGGTGAACTGCGATACGGGCCCCGGCTCACGTCCCACCATCTCGTTCCGTTCGCATCGAACCGCGCTCAGCTCGTGGCCGTCGGTCTGGGCGCCCCGGTACCCGACCTCGACGTGACTGTCGACAATCGACCCGGACTGTATCTGGACCAGAACCGGGGCATCGGATACCGCGCCCTGATCCCGGACTTCGACGAGAAGTACTCGATGGACCCGCGGGTCACCGAGTTCGCCGGGCGGGTGCTGCCGTCCGAAACCGTGCGGTGGCTGCTCGCGGACGTCCGGGCCCGCCAATGCCATCTGCGCTTCGAGGGTCGGTGGCTGTGGTGTCTGCGTCCCGTGCGTTCGCATCTTCCGCTGGTGTGGAGCGACGTGGATCTGCTCCACGAGTTCCTCGGCAGGGCGGCGCCGGCGCGATAGCGGGTGAGAGCCCGACTTGACGAAGACTGAACACGTGATTAGTCTATTGAACATGAGTTCAGTCGATCCGAATGACCTGACGGCCGCCGCGAAGATCCGCAACGTCGCCATCAGGCACTTCGTCCAGGAAGGGTTTCAGAAGGCGAACCTCCGCGCGATCGCCGCCGAGGCCGGGGTCAGCATCGGGCTGATCTTCCACCACTTCAAGAACAAGGCGGGCCTGCGCGCGGCCTGCGACGACCACGTGCTGCGCGTCGGGCAGGACCGCATGGGCAACGGCATGCGCGACCTGCTGGCCGACTACCTGTCCGATCCCGACGAATACCGGCTCCAGGTGCGCTACATCGCCCGCGCGATTCACGAGGATTCGCCCTCGGCCAGGACTTTTGTGGACACCATGGTCGAGCAGTCCGAAGCGCTGTTCGCTGAGGGAGTCGCCGATGGAAGCATCCGCCCGTCCGCCGACGCCCGCGCCCGGGCCGTCCTGCACATCCTCATCAGCCTCGCCGTGCTGACCATGCCGCCGCCGCTGGCGCGCGCCCTCGGTCACGAGGACTTCGGGCCCGAGGTGCTGCGGCGCCTCACCGCGCCCACCTACGAGCTCTACACGCAGGGGCTCTACACCGACCAGAACCTGCCCACCGCCGCCGAGGCGGCCTGGGCGGCCGAAGAAGACAAGGACGACGCATGAGCATCACGCTTCCGACCCTGACGCCGATCCAGGAGTCGCTGTTCCTCACGCTCGGCGGGGTGGCGCTGGACGCCCGCCTGGACGAGCCGTTCCTCGGCGACACGCTCGCCGACGACGTTTTCACCCGAACGGGGTACGACCTGGCCAAGCTGCCGTCGCTGGTCAACCCGAAGCAGGACCCCAGAATCCGCGTCTTCGACATCGCGGTGCGGGCCAAGCGCCTGGACCAGATGGTGAGCCGGTTCGTCCGCAAGCACCCCGACGCCGTGGTGGTGGACCTGGGGTCCGGTTTGGACACCCGGGTGTTTCGGGTCGATCCACCCGCGACGGTCGACTGGTACGACGTCGACTTCCCGGTCGTGGCCGAGCTGCGCGAACAGCTGGTCCCGCCGCGCGAGCGCGCGCACATCGTCGGCGCCGACCTCACCGACGCGGGCTGGATCGCCGAGCTGCCCAAGGACCGCCCCGCCTTCCTGGTCCACGATGGCCTGATCGTCTTCCTGACCTTCGACGGCTACGCGAACCTGCTGCGGCGGCTCACCGACCACTTCCCGCACGGCGAGCTGGCGCACAACACCTACACGAAGCTCGCGGTGTGGGCGGTGAAGCGCGGCGCCGTCCCCCCGTTGCCCGGCTCGGCGGCGCACCATCCCGGCTTCAACGATCCGCGCGACCCCGAGAAGTGGGTGCCCGGTCTCAAGCTGATCGAGGAGGTCTTCCTGACCCGGTCGCGCGAGGCCGCCACGCTGGCGCCGGTGGCTCCGATGATGTACCGGATGCTGAAGGTGATGTCGCACAGCCGATACCTGTCGCGGATGCTCGGCACCTCGCTGATGCACTACCGGTTCTGATCCGGACGTTGGCACGCCCGGCAGGATTCGAACCTGCGACCTGAGGATTAGAAGTCCACTGCTCTATCCGCTGAGCTACGGGCGCTGGGCAAAGATTCACACTCTTAAGTGCCCTAGATAGGGTAGCCGCCGTCACGCGGAATCCGCGAACGCTTTGGTCCGCGTGTGTTCTGCGCTACCGCGGCGGCGGGCGAGGGCTTGCCGCTACAAAACGATTTGCGTATCGTGTAGGGGCACCCCCGCCCCAAGGAGACTCTCGTGCGCATCGACATCGCCCAAGTCCAAAGCGCCGGACAACGCATCGGCCGCATCGGCGCCGACGCCCGGTCGTACGCCACATCCGCCGACGGCACCCTGCGCTCGGCCCTGGGTTCCAACAAGGGATTCTCGGCAATCGAGGCCCTGGGACAGGTGCTGGACGCGCTCGGCAAGCAGGTCGGCGACGCCGTATCCGACAACGAGACCGTCGCGCGCGACATCGGCACCGCCGCCGACAACCACGCCCGCACCGAAAACGGCAGCAAGTCCTCGATGGAGTCGCTGCGAAAACAGCTGACGGGAGCCACCAAGACCCCGGCGGGCAAGACGACCGCCAACCCGATGCACGACGTGCTCGGCACCGGCGCCACCAAGACCCCGGCGCCCGGCTCCCACGAGGAGTTCATCGAAACCGCGGGCAAGGCCGCCCAGGACAGCCAGAAGCGCTTCGGGGTGCCCGCGTCGGTATCGTCGGCGCAGGCCATTGTGGAGTCGGGCTGGGGTAAGAGCGGCCTGTCGAAGGAGGCCAACAACTACTTCGGCATCAAGTGCTCGGGCGGCGACGCGGGGCCGAACGCCACCTCCTGCGTCAACTACAAGACCTGGGAGGTCGTCAACGGCAACGACACCTCGGTGCGCGACGCGTTCCGCTCCTACGACTCGGCGTCGGACTCGTTCCTCGACCACGGCCAGTTCCTCAAGGACAACCCGCGCTACACCGAGGCGTTCAAATACACCGACAACCCCGACCAGTTCGCCCGCGAGATCCAAAAGGCCGGCTACGCCACCGATCCCCACTACGCGGACAAGCTGATCGGCATGATGCACAAGTACAA
>NZ_DASQPW010000129.1:0-8051 GCF_035643755.1 Stackebrandtia sp.
CCGGCGTGCTGATGATCGTGCTGTTCGCCGAGGCGATGGTGCGGCTGCCCGACGACGCCCCCACCCCCGCGGCGCGGGTGCGGCGCGGCCTCGACGGGCTGTTCATCGCCGGTTGCGTGGTCTTCAGCATCTGGATGCTCGCCGACCCCGCCGACGGACCCGGGCTGTTGGCCCGCGGCTTCCTGGTGGTGGCGGTCGTGGTGGTCGCGGCGGGCATGATGGGCATCGGGGTGGTGGCCACGATCCGCGCCACCGCGCACCGCCGCCGCTACCTGCTGCTGCTGAGCGGCCTGGGCCTGGTGTCGGTGTCCCACATCGGCATCACCGTCGCCTTCACCGGCTACGTCAGCCCGCAGGTGTGCCGTCCGTTGACCGTCGCGTGGGGGGTGGGCTGCGTGGCCTCGGCCGGGGCGGTGTGGCTGGCCCGGCGCTTCCCGGGACCGGCGGCGGCCGTGCCGCTGCCCCGCGTCGACGTGTTCGTGACCCTGGCGCCGGCGCTGGTGGCCTCCGTGACCGCCCTGTACCACGGCTTCGCGTATGGTCCACTGGGGAGCGACTCGATCATCCTGGCCATGGTCGTGGTGGGGGTGCTGTCGATCCGCCAGGTGCTGGCCCGCGTCGACGTGCGGCGCTACGCCGAGGCGGTGGCCAACCGCGAGGCGTACTTCCGCTCCATCGTGTCGGGCTCCTCGGACATCACCACCGTGCTGGACGGCGGCATGCGGGTGGTCTTCCAGGCCTCCTCGGACGTGTGGCGGCCCAGCGGCGAGACCTCCCGGATCATCGGCGCGCCCTTCATCGAGCTGATCCACCCCGACGACGCGTCCATGGTGGAGCATCAGCTCCGGGACCTGATGGACGAGGCGTCCGGCGGCCGGGTCACCCTGTACGCGCGGATCCGCGACAGCGACGGCGCCTGGCACGACACCGAGTCGACCGTCTCCGACCAGCGGGACCTGCCGCAGGTCAGCGGCCTGGTCGTCCACACCAGGGACGTCGCCGAGCGCCGCGGCCTGGAACGCGAACTCGCCAAGCTCGCCTACACCGACCCGCTGACGACGCTGTCCAACCGCCGGGCCCTGCTGCGCACGCTGGACTCCGACGTGGCCGGCGGCACGATGCCGTGCACCCTGCTGGCCGTCGACCTCGACGGGTTCAAGAACGTCAACGACACCCAGGGCCACGACATCGGTGACGCCGTCCTGGTCGAGGTGGCCCGCCGCATCAAGGCCAGCCTGCGGCCCACCGACGTGGCCGCGCGGCTGGGCGGCGACGAGTTCGCCGTCCTGCTGTGGTGCCCGCCCGACAGCGGCTACGAGATCGCCGAGCGCCTGCTGGGGGTGCTGTCGGAGCCGTACCGCTTCGACGGGCACGCCTCGGTGTTCCTGTCCACCAGCATCGGCCTGGCCGGGTGCGCCACCGCCGACGACGTCGCCGCGCTGCTGCGCAACGCCGACCTGGCGCTGCGCTCGGCGAAGCAGAAGGGCAAGAACCAGATCGAGGCGTACGACGCGGCCTTCGAGAAGCGGGTGCGGCGCCGCAACCTGCTGGAGCACGAACTCCACGACGCCATCGACCGCGACGAGCTCACCCTGGTGTACCAGCCGGTGATCTCGCTGCCCGACCACAAGGTGGTGGGCGCCGAGGCGCTGCTGCGCTGGAACCACCCGCGCCTGGGGTCGGTGTCCCCGGCCGAGTTCATCCCCGTGGTGGAGGACGCCGGGCTGTCCACTGTGCTGACGACGTGGACGCTGCGGCAGGTCGCCAGCCGCCTGGCCGCCTGGAAGACCACCGGCCACCCCGCCTGGATCTCCATGAACCTGTCCCCGCGCCAACTCCACTCCCGCGCCTTCGCCACCGAACTGGCCCAGTCCCTTCTGGAGCGCGGCGTGCCGCCGTCCCGGCTGGTGGTCGAGGTGACCGAGCACGACGTCGCCCAGGACATGGACATCCTGGTGGCCCAGCTGTCGGCGCTGCGCGGCACCGGCGTCCGCATCGCCCTGGACGACTTCGGGGCCGGGTATTCCTCGCTGGGCCAGCTGCACCGGCTGCCCGTCGACATCCTCAAGATCGACCGCGACCTGGTGGCGGGCAGCGACGACGGCGCCGCCCCGCTGGCCGACATCGCGGTGCGCCTCGGCGAGCGGCTCGGCCTGGCGGTGATCGCCGAGGGCGTGGAGTCCGAGACCCAGCTGGAGGTGGTCACCCAGGCCGGTTGCGGCATGGTGCAGGGCTACCTTCTGGCCCGCCCGATGGCCGTGGAGAAGGTGGATGCCTTGCTGCGCGAGGAGATCCGCCGCCACCGGGCGGCCCCGCTGGCGATAGAGTCCTGATGGGACTCGGGCCGGCGGGGCCGTGGACCGCGGTTGTCCGTTAGAACTCCACGTCGGAGCCCGGGGAGGTCGCGTCGGCTCCCGTGGCGGCGCCGGGTTTCTCGACGCCCGGGCAGCTCAGGCCCTCGGCGGGGACGGTGAGATTGATCAGGTAATCGTCCACGGCGTCGTTGACGCAGGCGCTCTTGCGGCCGTAGGCGTAGATGGTGTGGCCGTAACCCTCGTACGTGATGAGGTGGGCGCCGCTTTGCTCGGCGGCCGCCCTGGTCCACGAGTACACGGTGGCGTGATCGTGGATGTTGCCCAACATCACCAGCGGCGGGGCGCCGTGAATGTCCAGTTTGGCCTGCGGGTTGGTGGTGGGGCCGGGGTAGCCCGCGCAGATCAGGGCCATGTTCAGGTTCGGCGTCCACTGGGTGTTGGGGTATCGCTTGGCCAGCTTGGACTTCAGGTGTTTCCAGTCGCCGTAGCCGTGGACGGGGAGATCCCAGTCCTGGCACCACATGGCCTGGTCGGGGAGGTTCATCTCGGCCGACGCCGACTTCGCCTTGACCGACATCTCTCCCTTGTGGTCGCGCAGCGCCAGGTACGTCCGGCTCAGCTCCACCCACGCGTTCGGGCGCACCGCCGAGGCCAGGATCTGGGTGAACGCGGAGAAGTCGATCGCCGCGCCGGTGTGCGGGTCGGTGAGCGTGCCCGCCTTGGCCCGCTCGCGCAGCTTCCCGTACACGTCGCGGGTGCCCATGCCGTGCAGCGCGCACGCCGTGTCGCCGTCGCACCAGTCGGCGAAGTCGTCGAAGACGCCCTCCAGCGCCCCGACCTGTGAACTCGTCTGCTCCCATGTGGACGTGATGCTGTGGTCCATGTTGCCGTCCATCACCATGGCGCGAATCCGCTTCGGAAAGCGCTCGGCGTACTGCTGGCCCATCAGGGTGCCGTAGGAGTACCCGACGTAGTTGAGCTTCTTCTCGCCCAACGCGGCGCGAATCGCGTCGATGTCGCGCACCACGGATCGATTGTCCACATGGTCGTACAGCGGCCCGGTCAGCTTTCGGCAGTTGTCCGCCACCTCGCGGGTCAACGACACGGCCGCGTCGTACTGCTCGGCGGTGGTGGGCAGCATCGCGGCCTTGGCTCGCGCGACGAGGTCGGCGTCGCACTTGATCGGGGTGCTGGCGTTGACGCCGCGCGGGTCGAAGCTCACGGTGTCGAAGCGGGCGTTGACCTTGTCGGTGAACACCGTTCCCTGCTCCAGCAGCCGCACGCCCGAACCGCCGGGGCCGCCCGGGTCGGTCAGCAGCGAGCCGACGCGGTGGTCCGGGTCGGTGGCCTGGCGGCGGGCCAGGGCGATGTCGACGGTGTCGCCGTGGGGCTGGGACCAGTCGAGCGGGACGGTGATGGTGGCGCATTCCACATCGCCCTGCGGTTTGTCGGACGCGGGGCAGTCGTGCCAGGCGATGCCGTCACCGCTGGCCTGGGCATTCGCCGTGAAGGCCACCGACACGCCGGAGACCGCGACCGCGGCGACGATCGCGATGCCGAGATAACGCTTGCGGACTTTCAACTCACTCAAGCCTTTCGATTTCATAAGGGGTGAGCAAAGTGGACTCCAATGGGGAAACGGGCCGCTTCGCGGACCCGACACTGCCACGTCCAATGCCTGGGAGACAAGGAAAAACGACCTTCGCCGACGGATCGGTCACCAAGGTCGGGTGGCCGTCATGACGAAGGTCGGGTACCGATGTGGACGAACGTCGGGGGGCCGTCGCCGACGGTGTCGCTTAGTCAGCGTTCAGGTACGCCGCGTGTCTCGAATGGCGGGAATAGTTGACATTCCGCGCCGCGGTGGGGCATTCTTACCGCGTGCCACAGCAGCGAATTAGCATCCCGACCGCGGAGAACCTCCGTGCGCTCGGGGCTGTCGTAGTACTTATCTAGCGCACCGTTGTCACCCAACGGTGCGCTCGCCCCGTGCGTCTCCGCACGCGGGCGTTTTTTGTTGCCTATGACACACCTCGCGCCCACAAGGCGCCAGCCGAAACCATTCACCAGCCAGACCGGACACATGGGACATGGATAACTCACATACCACCGCCAAACCCCGGCCGCCGAAACGGCCGAACGCTCCGACGACCGTCACCGGCGCTCAGGCCCTGGTGCGTTCCCTCGAAGAGCTCGGCGTCGAGGTGGTATTCGGCATTCCCGGCGGGGCCATCCTCCCCGCCTACGACCCGATGATGGACTCCACAAGGGTCCGTCACGTCCTGGTGCGTCACGAACAGGGCGCCGGACACGCCGCCACCGGCTACGCGCAGGCCACCGGAGAGGTGGGCGTGTGCATGGCCACCTCCGGTCCCGGCGCCACCAACCTCGTCACGCCGCTGGCCGACGCCTATATGGACTCGGTTCCGGTGGTGGCGATCACCGGCCAGGTGGCCACCTCGCTGATCGGCACCGACGGCTTCCAGGAGGCCGACATCCACGGCGTGACCATGCCGATCACCAAGCACGGTTACCTGGTCCAGGAGGCCGCCGACATCCCGCGGGTGTTGGCCGAGGCCTTCCACATCGCCTCCACCGGACGCCCGGGACCGGTCCTTGTGGACATTCCCAAGGACCTGTTGCAGGCCGAGACCGTCTTCGACTGGCCGCCCCGCGTCGAGCTGCCCGGATACCGCCCCACGACGCAGCCGCACGGCAAGCAGATCCGGCAGGCCGCCGAGCTGCTGGCCGCCGCCCGCCGCCCGGTGCTGTATGTCGGCGGGGGAGTGCTGAAGGCCGGGGCCTGCGCCGAACTGGCCGCGCTGGCCGAGGCCAGCGGCGCGCCCGTCACCACCACCCTGATGGCCCGCGGCGCCTTCCCCGACACCCACCCGCAGCACGTCGGCATGCCCGGCATGCACGGCTCGGTCCCCGCGGTGTACGCGCTGCAACGCGCCGACCTGATCGTGGCGCTGGGCGCCCGCTTCGACGACCGGGTCACCGGGCGCATCGACACCTTCGCGCTCGACGCCCAGATCGTGCACGTGGACATCGATCCGGCCGAGATCGGCAAGAACCGCCAGGCGGACGTGCCCATCGTCGGCGACGCCAAGGCGGCGATCGCGCGGCTCACCGAGGCCTACGACGCCGACGCCGACTCCTCCCGCATGGACACCTGGTGGTCGGAGCTCAACGACCTGGGCGAGCGCTTCCCGCTGGGCTTCGACAAGCACGACGACGGCAGCCTGGAGCCGCAGCACGTCATCGAGCGCATCGGCGCGCACGGCGGCGGCGACGCCGTCTACGTCACCGGCGTCGGCCAGCACCAGATGTGGGCGTCGCAGTTCATCAAGTACGACAAGCCCTACAGCTTCCTCAACTCCGGCGGGCTCGGCACCATGGGCTACGCGGTGCCGGCCGCGATGGGCGCCAAGTTCGGCAAGCCCGACACCACCGTGTGGGCGATCGACGGCGACGGCTGCTTCCAGATGACCAATCAGGAGCTGGCCACCTGCGCCCTGGAGGGCATCCCGATCAAGGTGGCCGTGATCAACAACGGCAACCTCGGCATGGTCCGGCAGTGGCAGACGTTGTTCTACAATCGACGGTACTCCAACACCTCGCTGGGCACGCACGGTACGCGCGTCCCCGACTTCGTCAAGCTCGCCGAGGCCCTGGGCTGCGTGGGACTGCGCTGCGAGTCGCACGCCGACGTGGACGCCACCCTCGACAAGGCGATGGCCATCAACGACCGGCCCGTGGTGGTCGACTTCATCGTCGGACCCGACGCCATGGTGTGGCCGATGGTGCCCGCCGGCGTCAGCAACGACGAGATCCTGTCCGCCCGCGGCATCCGCCCGATCTTCGACGCAGAGGAGTGCTGACATGTCCCACAAACGCACCCTCGCGGTCCTGGTGGAGAACAAGCCCGGCGTGCTGTCGCGCGTCACGGCGCTGTTCTCCCGGCGCGGCTTCAACATCGACTCCCTCGCCGTCGGCGAGACCGAGCAGCCGGGCATCTCCCGTATCACCATTGTGGTCGACGCGGCCGCCCATCCCCTGGAACAAGTCACCAAGCAGCTCAACAAGCTCATCAACGTGCTGAAGATCGTCGAACTCGATCCGGAGTCGTCGGTGGGGCGCCAGCTGCTGTTGGTCAAGGTGCGCGCCGACGCGGCGACCCGCTCCCAGGTCGTGGAGGCCGCGGGCCTGTTCCGCGCCAAGGTCGTCGACGTCACCACCGACACCGTGACGATCGAGGCCACCGGTGGTGCTGGCAAGATCGAGGCGTTCCTGCAGGTGATCGAGCCGTTCGGCATCGCCGAGCTCGCGCAGTCCGGCCAGGTGGGGCTGGGCCGGGGCGCGAAGTCCATGACGTCCATGGCACGCAACCGTTCCAACTAACCAAGGAGATTCACACTCACATGGCCGCTGAGGTTTTCTACGACGACGACGCCGATCTGTCCATCATCGCCGGACGCAAGGTCGCGGTGCTGGGTTATGGCAGCCAGGGCCACGCGCACGCCCTGAGCCTGCGCGACTCCGGGGTGGATGTCCACGTCGGACTGCCCGAGGGCTCGAAGTCCCGCGCCAAGGCCGCCGAGGAGGGGCTCACCGTCTCGACCCCGGCCGAGGCCGCCGCCTGGGCCGACGTGATCATGGTGCTGGTTCCCGACACGGTGCAGGCCAAGGTGTACACCGAGTCCATCGAGCCCCACCTGAAGGACGGCGACGCGATCTTCTTCGGGCACGGCTTCAACATCCGCTACGACCTGATCCAGCCGCCCGCCAATGTGGACGTCGCCATGGTCGCCCCCAAGGGGCCGGGTCACGTGGTGCGCCGCCAGTTCAACGAGGGCAAGGGCGTCCCCTGCCTGATCGCGGTGGAGCAGGACCCCTCGGGCACGGCCCGGGCGCTGGCCCTGTCCTATGCCAAGGGCATCGGCGGCACCCGCGCCGGCGTGCTCACCACCACCTTCACCGAGGAGACCGAGACCGACCTGTTCGGCGAGCAGGTGGTGCTGTGCGGCGGAATCACCGAGCTGATCCACGCCGGGTTCGACACCCTGGTGGGCGCGGGCTACCAGCCCGAGGCCGCCTATTTCGAGGTGCTGCACGAGCTGAAGCTCATCGTGGACATGATCAACGAGGGCGGCATCTCCAACATGTGGTACTCGGTGTCCGACACCGCCGAGTACGGCGGCGTGACTAGGGGACCGCGCATCATCACCGCCGAGACCCGCGCCGAGATGCGCCGCATCCTCGGCGAGATCCAGGACGGCTCCTTCGCCAAGGAATGGGTCGCCGAGGCCGCCAGCTACGCCGAGTTCAACAAGCTGCGCGCCGCCCAGCGCGAGCACCCGATCGAGCAGGTCGGGGCGAAGCTGCGCGACATGATGCCGTGGGTGAAGCGGTCCATCACCGAGACCGCCTGAGCCGCAAGGGTTTCAACGGGCGCGCCGAGCCGATCGGCGCGCCCGTTTTTGGTGTTCGGGGGCCGCGGCCGTGGCGGTGTTGTCCGGTCGCGTTCCCCAGCAGGGGTTTCAGCTCGATTCCAGATTCGTTCCAGACGTGGAATTCACCGTGGACTTACATCCACGACGGGACGGGATTCGATGGAAACCTTTGCTGACAAGCTGGACAAGGTCGTCGTCAACAGCCTCTCTCCGAATCGGACCGTGAAGGTTCGCCTCAGCGGACGCGACGGCATCACCGTGCGCTTCGCCGCGTCGGGCG
>NZ_DASQPW010000130.1:0-41318 GCF_035643755.1 Stackebrandtia sp.
CCAACAGCGGCACCAACGCGGGAAACGCCGCCACCCCAACGGGTCGCGCGCTCCCCACCCTCACGTGCACCACCCCGGGCGGCGGATTGAGCCGCGGGGGCGTGTCGTCGGGCAACCCCGCCAGCTCCGCCCCCAGGAACCCCGGCGCCAAGCCCTCGGCGGCCCGCGTCAGCGCCCCCGCCAACTCGACCTGCCGCCCGGCCCCGGCATCCGCCGCGGGCACCTCCGCGGCCCGCCGCGCCACCAACTGCTCGGCCCGCGCCACATGAAACTCGCCATCGCGAAACCGCTGGCTCGCCCGCCCGAGTTCCTGCTGCCAGCCCATAAACGCCCATCCCGTCGATAGCCACGAAAAGCGACGCCAGTCACGTTAGCGGATCGCCGTCAATGCCTGGTGCGGCACCATGGACGGATGAGCGAATGGACAGCGCCATCGGTGGTGCGCAAGGACGAACCGTTTGTCGCCTCGGAACGCGATCTGCTTCAGGGATATCGGGACTGGCAGCGCGACACGCTGCTGCACAAGTGTGCGGGATTGACTGGCGCGCAACTGGCTGAGGCGGCGGTGCCGCCGTCGAGCCTGACGTTGCTGGGGTTCGTCCGGCATATGGCCAACGTGGAACGTACGTGGTTTCGGCTTCGGGTCGCGGGCGAGGATGTCGAACGGATGTATCCAGGCGAGAGCGAGACCGAGGAGCTCGATCCCTCCCACGCCGAGGCCGACTTCCAGCGGCTGCGTGCCGAGCGGGAGGCCTGCGATCGGGCGGTGGCGGACCTGCCGCTGACGACGACGTTTCAGGAGTCGCGGTGGGGCGAGATGTCATTGCGGTGGGTGTATGTGCACATGATCGAGGAATACGCGCGCCACAATGGACACGCCGACCTGTTGCGGGAGCGGATCGACGGCACCGTAGGCACATGACGACGGGGCGCGAGCCGTGTGGCCCGCGCCCCGTCGAGTCGTCGTCGCTACACGAGCGCGAGCTTGTCCTTGACCTGGACGATGGTCGGGTTCGTCATGGCGCTGCCGTCCGGGAACTGCACCGTCGGGACGGTCTGGTTGCCGCCGTTGACACTCATGACGTATTCGGCCGAATCGGGGTTCTCCTCGATGTCGACCACGGTGTATTCGATGCCCTCGCGGTCCATCTGGCTCTTGAGGCGGCGGCAGTAGCCGCACCAGGTGGTCGAGTACATAGTGACCATTGTCGATGCCTTTCGTCGAGAATCACCGGGGTCAACATCTTGTCATGTGGGGTTGATTCCCGAGGCGGGCGTGAGTGTCGTCGCCCTGGGCGAAGACGACCGCGATGGGGGTCTGTTCGCGGCCCTGACCCAGGGGGTTGTCGGCGAAGGCCGCGGCGAGTTGGGGTTCGGTCAGGGTGGTGTCGTGGCCGAGGATGTTCTGGCCGATGTCGTTGGCGTCGATGATGACCGTGCCGCCGAAGCGCTCCAGGAGGGGGACGGGCAGGGCCAGGGTGAGGGCCGCCGAGATCTGGCGGGCCACGGCGTGGGGGTTGGCGGGGGCGAGCTTGGCGGAGACGTTGGCGGGGTAGGCCGAGTAGGGGGTGGGGCCGTCGATGGCGCGGACCTGGGAGCCCGCGACCTGGTAGAAGAGGCCGCGTCTGCCGACGAGCTTGCCCGCCGCGGAGGCGGCGCTGGCGGCCAGGATGCGGGGGAGGCCCGCTTCCTGGATGGCCAGGTGCATGGTGGTGGGGTCGCCGAGGCCGATGCCGAACGGGGTGCGGACCACGTGTTTGGAGAGGCGGCGCGCCCACCAGCCGGGGTTGATGTCCCAGACGAAGAAGGAGCGTTCCTGGGCGATCGCGACGATCTTCTCGCTGACGAAGGCGTACCAGGGGCCCCAGGCGAGGTCGCGGGTCGGGGGTTCGGCGGCGGCGAGATTCGCGGCGAAGGCCGAGACGCGGGTGGCCACCAGGGCGGGGATCTCGTCGCGGGGGCCGACCAGGTCGCAGCGCAGCGGGAAGCGGGCCCAGGCGCCGTCGGGGGTGAGGAGGTGCTTGTCGGGGTTGGGGACAAGGTCGCCCTTGGACCGCGACTCGGTCTCGACGGCCGCGCCGGTCGTTTCGGGCGGGTCGGTGTCGATGAACTCGCGCATCCACAGTTCGACGTTCATGAGGCGCCAGAACGTCATGGTCTCGGCGCCGGAACGTCCCGCCACATAGGACTTGAACGCCTCGAGGACGGACGCCTGGTCGAAGTAGGGACGCCTGCCGAAGGACTCGGACGCGAAGATCTCGTAGACGGCGTTCTTGATCCGCTTGAACCACGCGTCCTCGGGCGTGGTGAAGCCGATCTTGTTGCGGCGCTGGTTGATCATCGGCGGCAGCAGGCCGCGCGTGGCGTCGCGCAGCACCCGCTTGTTCCAGCCGCCCGACAGGATCATCGACTCGTCGTGTGACCACAGCAGGTCGATCAGGTTGGCGTCCAGGAACGGCACCCGCCCCTCGATGGAGAAGCGCATGGTGTTGCGGTCCTCGTAGCGCAGCAGGGATTGCAGGCTGTGGCGGAAGATGTCGTCGGCGAGCCGGGTCTTCAGGTCGTCGTCGACCATGCCCAGGCGCTCGTCGGCGTGCGCGGCGCGGAAGTCGCGTGCCAGCAGGGTGTTGACGGGCACCCTGCGCCGCCCGCGCAGCCTGTCGGCCAGGGCGAAGCGGCCCAGCCGCCACAGCACGTCGACGGAGCGGGCCAGCTCCCGCAGCGCGCGCAACCGGTGGCCCTCGCGCCACAGTTGCCGCATGTGGACCATGTAGTACGGGACGTAGCCCGCCATCATCTCGTCGGCGCCCTGTCCGTCCATCATGACCGTGACGTGCTCCGACGCCTCCCGCATCACGCAGTACTGGGCGTAGGGGCCCGTGGAGATGACCGGCTCCTCCTGGGTGCGCACGAAGTCGCGCAGGTCGGCGAGGAACCGCTCGGGCGTCGGATGGACCTTGTGGACGGTCAGTGCGTCTGTCCGCCCCTCGGCCACCGCGTCGACGTAGCGCTCCTCGTCGTTCAGCTCCCCGGGGAACACCGCCGAGAACGTCCGCTGGCGCTCGCCCAGCGAGCCCGCGTCCCGATCGGACCGCGCCAGCAGATCGTGGGCGTGGGCCACGATCGTGGACGAGTCCAGGCCGCCCGACAGCGCCGTGCCGACGGGCACGTCGCTGACCAGCCGCCGCCGCACCGCCTCGCGCAGCTCGGCGCCGAAGCGCTCGGCTACCGCCTCGTCATACGGCCGACTTCCCTTGGCGCGCATGCGATCCGACAGCAGCGTGTACGGTTCGCTCCGCACCCGCCCGTCGGGCCCGACGACCGCCAGGTGCCCGGGCATGAGCCGGGTGATGCCCGAAAAGAACGTCCGCTCGGTGTCGTCGTGCACGCGGAAGCGCAGGTAGCGGTAGATCGTGGCGTCGTCGGGCTCGCGCGGCACCACCCGGGTGGCCAGCAGCGGGCGGATCTCGCTGGCGAACGCGCAGGCGCCGCCGAAGGTGTGGGCCAGGTACAGCGGCTTGATGCCGAACTGGTCGCGCGCCAGCACCACGGTGCCGGTGTGGGTGTCGGCGATGGCCAGCGCGAACATCCCGTTGAAGCGGTCGAACGCGTCGTTGCCCCAGTGCCGCCAGGCCGCCAGCACCACCTCGGTGTCCGATGCGGACGAAAACGCGTAGCCCGCCGCCGACAGCTCGTCCCGCAGCTCGCGGTAGTTGTAGACCTCGCCGTTGTACGCCATGGCGTACCGGCGATCGGGGGACCACATGGGCTGGTCGCCGCCCTTGCGGTCGATCACCGCCAGGCGGCGGTGACCCAGCCCGAAGCCGCGTCCGTAAGTGAATCCCTCACCGTCGGGGCCCCGATGCTCCATGGCATCGGTCATGCGTCGCAGCATGGGTGCCGCGTCCACTTCGAGTTCCCCGGCATATCCAGCAATGCCGCACATCCGCCCTCCCAGGGTGTTATCGGTGTCATTCCCACTGACGTAGATGTGAGCGGTGGGGCGTTTGGTTGCCCTCGATGTCGAGCCGGTTCCGACCGCCGTCGCCGATGTCCCACCGGGATGGCAGCATGGATGACCGTGACGTCCGAGCGCCTCGCCGAAGTTTTGTCCGATCTGGACGACGAGCAGGCCGCCGCCGTGTCCGCGCCGCCGGGGCCGGTGTGCATCCTGGCCGGGGCCGGCACCGGCAAGACCCGCGCCGTCACCCACCGCATCGCCTACCGGGTGAAGCGCGGCGACGTGCGCGGCCAGCACGTCATGGCCGTCACCTTCACCGCCCGCGCCGCCGGCGAGCTCCGCGACCGTCTGCGCCTTCTCGGGATCACCGGGGTCAACGCCCGCACCTTCCACGCCGCCGCGCTGCGGCAGCTGCGCTTCTTCGGGCGCCGGATCTTCGGCGGCGAGATGCCCGAGCTGCTCGACTACACCTGGAAGTTCGTGTCGATCGCCGCGGCCCGCGCGGGCCTGCGCCGCATGGACAAGACCAAGAACCGCGACCTGGCGACCGAACTGGACTGGGCCCAGGCGTGCCTGATCACGCCGGACGAGTACCCCGCGGCCGTGGCCCGCACCGACCGCATCCCCCCGATGGACGCCTCCGACGTGTCCAAGGCGTACGCCGCCTACCTGGAGGCCAAGCAGCGCGCCGGGGTGATGGACTTCGCCGACCTGTTGGGCCACACCGCCACCGCGATCGAGGACCACCCCGACATCGCCGAGCAGATCCGCTCCCAGTACCGGCTGTTCGTCGTCGACGAGTACCAGGACGTCAACCCCCTGCAGCAGCGGCTGCTGGACGCGTGGGTCGGCGAGCGCGACGACCTCACCGTGGTCGGCGACGCCAGCCAGACCATCTACTCCTTCAACGGCGCCACCTCGCGGTACCTGGTGAACTTCACCCGCCGCTTCACCGACGCCACGATCGTGCGGCTGGTGCGCGACTACCGCTCCACGCCGCAGGTGGTGTCGCTGGCCAACGAGGTGATCGCCTCGGCCGCGGGCACCGAGGCGAAGCTGCGGCTTCAGCTCCAGGGCCAGCGCCCCGCCGGGCCCGCGCCGTCCTTCGACACCTATCCCGACGAGGCCGGCGAGGCCGCCGCCGTGGCCGAGCGCTGCGCCCGGCTGATCGCCGACGGGACGCCCGCCCGCGAGATCGCCGTGTTGTACCGGACCAACGCCCAGTCGGAGGCGTACGAGACCGCGCTGGCCGAGGCGGGCGTCCCCACCGTGGTGTCCGGGGCCGAGCGGTTCTTCCAGCGCCCGGAGGTGCGCAGCGCGATCGTGGCGCTGCGCCAGGCCGTGCACACCGACACCGGAGAGGACCCGCTTCCGTCCATCGTGGTCACGGCCCTGGAGGCGATCGGGTGGCGCCCGGACGCCCCGCCGCCCGGCGGCGCCGCGCGGGAGCGCCACGAGGCGGTCGCCGCCCTGGTGCGGCTGGCCGGCGACCACGCGGAGCTGTCGCTGGAGGAGTTCGTGGCGGAGCTCGGGCAGCGGGCCGCGGCCCAGCACGCGCCCAGCCTGGACGGGGTGACGCTGGCGTCGCTGCACTCGGCCAAGGGGCTGGAGTGGGACGCGGTGTTCCTGGTCGGCCTGGCCGAGGGCACCCTGCCCACCACCCGGGCCCGCTCGGCCGCGCAGCTGGAGGAGGAGAGGCGGCTGCTGTACGTCGGGGTGACCCGGGCGAGGCAGTGGCTGTTCCTGTCCTACGGCCTGGCCCGCTCGGCGGGGGGACGCACCCGCGACGCCAGCTCCTTCCTGGCCGGGAAGGGCTTCGGGGCGTCGGCGGCGCCGAAGCCGAAGAAGAAGTCCTCGAAGTCGCGAGGCGCGTCACGGGCGGCGTGCCGGGTGTGCGGCGCCACACTCACCGACGGCCGGGCGCGGAAGCTCGGCCGCTGCGAGACCTGTCCATCCAATATGGATGAAGATTTGTTCGAACGATTGCGACAGTGGAGAAAGGAAACCGCGGACGCCGCCGAGGTGCCCGCGTACATCGTGTTCACCGACGTCACGCTGACCGCGATCGCCGAACGTTGTCCCAAATCCGACACCGAGTTGAGTTCCATCGCCGGAATCGGACCGCGTAAGCTCGAGGAGTACGGCGCGGCGGTACTGGCCCTTGTGGCCGGTGAACAGCCCGCCTCCACCGACTAATGAGGCGGTGGAGGATCGGCCGAACGGGCGATTCAAAGAAAGTTTTGAGATTCCCCGTTAATTCGGTTGCGAAACCGAAGTGGCCGGTAATAGCCTGACTAGCGCCGTCACAGTGACGGGTATCGAGTCACCAGATGAGGAGGTGTTCACGGTGGCAATCATCAACAAGTGGTATCGCGGTAGCGCGCCCTTGTCGGCGTCCGCGTACGGCGTGAACGCGTCCGGCATCAGCACGGCGATTCGATGCATGGCGCCACAAACCGCGACGGGCCAGGGGACCGGTGTGTCCGCTGTCGAGACCACGTCTTCGCGGACCAACCTGTTCACCCTGACCACCGCCGACAATGCCGTTCTCATCCACCGCGATGCCAAGCCCGAGGGCAAAGCACTGCGGGTCCAGATGGGACGCGGTAGCGGGATTCCGCCTCGAGGCAGGCCGGTATAGCTGGGCATTTGCCCACCGGCTCACCTCGAGGCCGCGGAACCCGTCACCGGGATCCGCGGCCTCTTTCATTTACCCGAGAAGGAACAAATGACGATCACGACCGAAAGCGAGGTGACCGAGGTGTTGACCCTCGGCCCCGGCCTGCGTGAGCGGGCCATCAACAAGGGCAGGGACATCCCCTGCCGCGAGTACGACGCGGACCTGTGGTTCGCCGACACCCCGACCGAGCTGGAGTTCGCCAAGTCGCTGTGCGCGGACTGCCCGGTGAAGGTCGAGTGCCTGGCCGGAGCCGTGGACCGGGCCGAGCCCTGGGGCGTCTGGGGCGGAGAGATCTTCGAGGCCGGCGCCATCGTGGCGCGCAAGCGGCCCCGGGGACGTCCCCGCAAGGACGCCGCCGTCGTCGAGGCCGCCGCGCAGGCCGCTCTGGAAGAGCGGACCCGGGGCGTGCTGACCGGCATGGAGGCGGCCTGAGATGTACCGCCACAACGAACCCCACGGCGTGGAGACCTCCACGGTTCCCACCGCCCGTACTCACCAGATCAAACAGCTGACCACGAAGCGGGCCATGCCCGCGCTCAAGAACGGAATCGAGAAGTTGAATCTCATCAATGAAGCCTTGGCCCGCGCGCGAATGCGCGACCTATGGCGGCACGAGCATCGGCACAAACGCCGGGCGTATCAGATCATCGCCGACGTCCACCGCAAAGAGCGGAGCCGGTAAGGATCGCGCGGCGATCCGATGATCTCTTCCCTCAAAGGGCCCCCGATCCGCAGCGGATCGGGGGCCCTTTCGCGATGGGGAGGCGTCACTCGGCGAAGCCGGGCAGCCATTTCTCCAGAATGGAGCGCCACGACGCCCGCGCCTCCAGCTGGCACATCACGCCGATCGAGCCCAGCGTCACCCGGTGGATCAGCAGATAGGACGGCGGCAGATTGAGCTGCTTGCCCATCGCGTACGCCTCGGACTTCGGGTTGGCGATCCGCGCCGCCTCGTGGCGCAGCCACTTGCGGGTGAACTGGAAGTCGTCGCTGGCGATGGGCTCCAGCATGGGCAGCAGGTACTCCAGCACCGCCTCGGCGTCGATGTCGGCGTCTTCGGGGATGAAGCCCTCGCCGCGCAGACCGTCGAGCACCTGCTGGGCCTCGCCGTCCAGAGCCAGGCGCACCAGGGTGCCGATCGGGGTGGGCAGGCCGCGCGGCAGCCGCGCCACCGCGCCGAAGTCGAGGACGACCAGGCGGCCGTCCTCGGCGATCCGGAAGTTGCCGGGGTGCGGGTCGGCGTGCAGCAGCTTGGCGCGCGCCGGGCCCGAGAAGTGCAGGGTGGACAGCTGGTGACCGGCGCGGTCGCGCTGCTCCTGGGTGCCCGAGGCGATGATCCGTGACAGCGGCGTGCCCGGCGCCCACTCGGTGACCAGCACCTTGTCGGCGGCGGCCACCACCTTGGGCACCAGGATCTCGGCGTCGCCGTCGTAGGCCTTGGCGAAGGCGCGCTGCGACTTGGCCTCCAGCGTGTAGTCGAGTTCCTCGACGACCCGCTCCCGCAGCTCGGATATCAGCGGCTTGACGTCGAGGCCGGGCTGCAGGATGCGAAACAGGGACGCGAAGCGCCCCAACTGCTTCAGGTCGGACACCAGGGCGTCGCCCGCGCCGGGGTACTGGACCTTGACGGCCACCTCGCGGCCGTCGCTCCACACCGCGCGGTGCACCTGGCCGATGCTGGCCGCCGCGGCGGGGGAGTCGTCGAACTCGGCGAACTTGGAGCGCCAGCCCTCGCCCAGCTCGGCCTCCAGTACCTTGTGGACGCTGGCGGCGGGGAGCGGCGGAGCCGCCTCCTGAAGCTTGGTCAACGCCGCCCGGTACGGGGCGGCCAGGTGCTCCGGGAGCGCCGCCTCGAACACCGACAGCGCCTGCCCCAGCTTCATGGCGCCGCCCTTGAGCTGGCCCAGCACGCTGAACAGCTGCTCGGCGGTGCGCTGCTGGAGCTTGTCGCTGATGATCTCCTCGGCGAACCCGGTGACCTTCTTGCCGATGCCCAGCGCCGCCCGTCCGGCGAAGCCGAGCGGCAGGGCGGCGAGTCGGGCGGTGCGCGCTACCGGCCCGCGCGGAATGTCGGTCACGCCCCCAATCGTGCCATGCGTGTGCACGCGCACGCTTAGCCGAGCCTGAGAATGCGTGAGGCACGCCGCGTGCCTGGCGCCGGAATTGCCCCTTTCATGGCATTCTGACGTTCGCGTGGGCCACCACGCCCGACAACTCAAGGGGGCCAGCATGGCGAAGACATACAACGGTTACTGCGTCAAATGCCGGGAAAAACGCGACTTCGAGGGAACCGTCACCGAGACCAAGACCGGACGCCGGATGGCCAAGGGGACCTGCCCGGTCTGTGGGACGAAGATGAACCGCATCCTCGGAAAGAACGACTGACGCCGGCGGCGGCAACGCATCCCCCGTCGGTGTCCGCATGCTGAGACGCCGGCGGGGATTTTTGCGTACGTACACGGACGAATCGGTACAAGTCACACGGCGATGACCTGTACTCCGTCGCATGAGGTCGATAGCGTACCCACATGGCCCGGAAAGTCAGCCCCCCGGTCGACGTGCGGCGCAGTACGCGCCGCCGCCGCACCGTGTCGGCCTACAGGGACGGGGAACGAGTGGTCGTCTTGATACCGGATCAGTTCTCGAGCGCCGAGGAAGCCGAGTGGGTCGACCGCATGCTCGGCCGGCTCAGCGCCCGGGACAAGCGCGCCGGCAAGGGCGGCGACTCGGCGCTGCGCGCCCGCGCGGTCCGCCTGGCCGGCCGCTACTACCCGGAATACCCGGTGGCCGCCGCCCCGACCAGCGTCCGCTGGGTCGACAACCAGAACAGCCGCTGGGGCTCGTGCACCCCCGACGACCGCACCATCCGCCTGTCCACCCGGCTGGCCACCATGCCCGGCTGGGTCATCGACTACGTCCTGCTCCACGAGCTCGCCCACCTGGTGGTACCGCGCCACGGCAAGGAGTTCTGGTCCCTGGTGGAGCGCTACCCCAAGACCGAACGCGCCCGCGGCTACCTCGAGGGCATCGCCGACGCGAGCATGTCCACGCCGCGCGGCTCCCGGCCGCGCTAGTCCTCGTCGTCCTCGGAGTCCTCGCGCTTCTTCGGCGGCTTCGGGTCGTTGACGGCCAGCTGGTCGAAGATCGACATGTCCAGGTCGCCGATCTCGGCGTCGTTCTCGGCGAAGGCGTCGGGGTTGTCCAGGTCCTCCGGCGTCGGCATCAGGTCGGGGTGGTTCCACACCGCGTCGCGGCCCTCGACGCCGCGCACCCGGGTGATCTTGTCCCACAGGACGGTCGCCTCGCGCAGCTTCTTCGGGCTCAGCTGCAGACCCACCAGCGCCTCGAAGGTGCGCTCGGACGGGCCGTTGGTGGCCCGGCGGCGGCGCGCCGTCTCGGTGAGCTTCGACAGGGAGGGCAGCTTGTCGCCGGCGGCCTCGGCCGCCACGTGCGACACCCAGCCGCCCACCAGGGCCAGCATGTGCTCCAGGCGGGCCACGGCGGCGCGCTGGGCCGGGGTGTCGTCGGGGCGCATCAGCTGGCTCAGATCGATCTGCTGGATCGCCTCGCCGTCCGACAGGTCGAAGTCGTTGGCGATCGCCTCGATCGCCGACTGGTCAATGTGGATGCCGTTGGCGTACGCCTCGACCGCGCCGATCATGTGGGCGCGCAGCCACGGCACGTGGCCGTAGAGGCGGTGGTGCGCCGTCTCGCGCAGCGCCACGTACAGCCGCACGTCGTCGCGGGGGATGTCGGTCATGCCGTCGGCGTACTCGGCGAGGTTGGCCGGCAGGATCACCGCCGTGCCGGCCGGGCCCAGGGGCAGGCCGATCTCGGTCGAGGTGATGACCTCTTTGGACAGCTCCGCCAGCGCCTGTCCCAGCTGCGCGCCGAACAGCGTCGAGCCGATGCCCTGCATCAGGTTCGCCATCGGGCCCAGCAGCCCGCGCACGTCCTCGGGGACCATCTCTCCCAAAGCCTGGGACATCTTGGCCGCCAAGGGTTCGGCGAGCTCCTTCCAGGTGCCCACCGTGTGCGCCACCCAGTCCTTGCGGGTCCACGAGGCCGTCGTCGAGATTCCCGACGGCAGCGTCGTGGTGTTCTCCAGCCACAGGTCGGCCAGACGCAGCGTCTCCTCATTGGCCTTGGACGACACCGAATCCACCATCGGGTCGTCGCCAATGTGCTCGTTGGCCACCTGCCGCGCGAGGTCCCAGTTGACGGGCCCCGAACCGGACTGTTGCTGCATCATCTGCTGCAACTGCGCCATCATCTGTTGCATTCTCGGGTCATTCGGGTCGGGCATCCCTTCGGGAAGCCCAAAGCCGAACGGGTTATCCGGACTCACAACCCCACCGTACGTCAATGATTCGCGGGCCGGGGCGATTGAACCGCCGGTTCGCTGACGGCTCAAGCCGATGTGGGTGCCCTCACCGTGATGCTCCGGCCCCCGCGGACCCACGTAAGCTCACCGGAATGAAGAGGCGAGGTTGGACCGTACTGATCGGCGCGATCCTGGTGTCCTTGTTGACGTGGCAGGCCCTGTCCATGAACGTGGCCTACGTCGGGCTGGGCCCCGGGCCGACCTACGACGCCCTCGCCAAATACAAGGTGGGCAAGAAGAACGTCGAACTGATCAGCGCCGACGACAAGTACTCCACCAAGTCCAAAGGCGAGCTGCGGCTGGTGACCGTGCGCATCTACGACCACGTCGAGCTGGTGCGGGCCATTTACTTCTGGTTGTCGAAGGACTACGCGGTGATCCCGCGCGATCTGCAGTTTCCGCCCGACAAGACGGACGAACAGATCGCCGAGGAGCAGCAGAAAATGTGGCAGAACTCGCAGCAGGCCGCCGAGACCGCGGCCCTGCAGGAGCTCGGCCACCCGGTCCACGTCACCGTCAAGACCGTCGACAAGGGCTCCGCGGCGTCCAAGGTCCTGAAGCCGGGCGACGTCATCGCCTCCGTCAACGGCGGCAAGGTCACCTCGCAGCAGAAGTTCGTCTCCCTTCTGGAGAACGCGCAGGACAAGGCGGCGGGCAAGCCCGCGAAGCTGGGCATCGTGCGCGACAAGAAGAACAAGACCGTCAAGCTGGCTCCGGCCAAGACCAGGAAGGGCAACGTCTACCTGCCCGGCGTCAAGGTCAAGCCGGTACAGGACGACCCGTACGGCCTGAAGGTCACCGCCGAGGGCCTCAACGTGGGCGGCCCCTCCGCCGGGACGATCTTCGCGCTGGCCATGATCGACCGGGTGTCGAAGGAGGACCTGACCGGCGGCAGGGACATCGTGGGCACCGGCGAGATCGACGAGGACGGGCACGTCCTGCCGATCGGCGGTGTCGAACAGAAGGTGGTGGCCGCCTCCGAACAGGGAGCGTCCATCTTCCTCACCCCGGCGGAGAACTGCGCCGCCGCCAAGAAGAACGCGCCACACGGGCTGCGCCTGCTGAAGATCCACACCCTGCACGGCGCCGTCCAGACCCTCAAGACCCTGAGCTCCGGCGGCAATCCGCCGACCTGCTTAACTTAACGTTCCAGTTTTACCTTTCACGCGACGTTCTAGGGAGAATCCATGGCGACGCGGGCACCGATGCCACGCATCAACCGACGCGGCCGTTACGTACTCATAGGGCTGCTGGTGGCCATCGCGTTGGTGATGATCGCCGGATGGCTCACGGGGGTGTACACGCACTTCCTGTGGTACGACTCGGTCGGTTACAGCGGCGTGTACTCGACCATGCTGTGGACCCGGATCTGGATGTTCGTGATCGTCGGGCTCCTCCTGACACTGTGGACCGCGGCGAACCTGTACGTGACGTTCCGCTTCCGCCCCGACAGCGTCCCCCACACCCCCGAGCAGCAGAACATGGAGCGCTACCGCGCCATGATTCAGCCCCGCATCGGCTGGTGGATCGGGATCATCGGTGGGGTCGTCGGCGTCTTCGCGGGCATCGCCGCCATGGACCACTGGCGCGAATGGTTGATGTTCTCCAACTCCGAGAATTTCGGCACCAAGGACCCGCAGTTCCACCTGGACATCGGCTTCTACGTGTTCGACCTGCCGTTCTGGGAGTACGTGGTGGGCGTCGGCTTCACCATGATCATCATCGGGATCATCGCGGCGCTGGGCGGCCACTACCTGTACGGGGCGCTGCGGCTGTCGGGCCGCGGCGAGCGCGTCACCCCGGCGGCCCGCTGGCACCTGTCGCTGCTGATCGGCGCCTTCGTGCTGTTGAAGGCGGTGGCGTACTTCCTGGACCGCTACGCCCTGACCCTGGACGACAACCAGTCGATCGGCGTGACCGGCGGCGGCTACACCGAGATGACGGCCCTGTTGCCCGCCAAGGAGATCCTGATCTTCGTGGCGGTACTGGCGGCGGTCGCCGTCGTGGTGTTCTCCAACTACTTCGCCCGCACGCTGGTGATCCCCGGCATGGCGCTGGGGCTGGTGCTGGTGTCCGCGATCGCGCTGGGCGGCATCTATCCGTACGTGGTCAGCCAGGTCAGCACGGGGCCGAACGCGCAGGACAAGGAGAGCACGTACGTCCAGCGGACGATCGACGGCACCATGTCGGCGTATGGGCTCGGTAACCTGAAGACCCAGGATCTCAAGCTGACGAACGAACCCGATATCTCGGGCCTGAAGGACAACGAGGAAAGCCTGGGTTCCCTGCGGATGATGGACCCGTCCATCGTGTCCGACAACTTCACGCAGAAGCAGCAGGCCAAGGGCTTCCACGAGTTCAATCAGGAATTGGACGTCGACCACTTCACCGATAATGACGGTCAGGTCCAGGACTACGTGGTGGGCGTGCGGGAGATCAACCCCGACAAGGTGTCGAACTCCCAGCTGTGGTCGGCGCGGCACACCACCTACACCCACGGCTACGGCCTGGTCTCCGCCTCGGGCAATCGGGTGTGCGCCAACGGGCCGTACTTCGAGTCGGGCTCGCTGAACGAGCTGAAGGGCAACGGCTCGGACGACAATTCCACATGCAAGTCCGATGAGGACTTCCCGAATGTGAAGGATCGCAAGGCCGCCAAGATCGAGCACCCGCAGATCTACTTCGGGGAGCTCGACAAGGACTTCGCGATCGCCGGGGTTCCCACGGGCGAGAAGCCGCGCGAGTACGACCACCCCGCCAGCGGCACCACCTCGGACACCGATGCCAAGAAGGGCAAGCACAGGACCACCGGCGGCGACGTCTACTCCACGTACGAGGGCAACGGCGGGGTCCCGATCGGCTCGTTCGGTCGGCAGCTGGCCTACGCCTGGGAGTTCGGCGACACCAACTTCCTGCTGTCCAGTCGCATCAACAAGGACTCCCAGCTCCTCTATCACCGCTCGCCGCGGGACCGCGTGCAGCAGGTGGCGCCGTTCCTCACCGTCGACGGCGACCCGTACCCGACGGTCGTCAACGGGGACATCAAGTGGGTGCTGGACTGCTACACCACCAGTGATTCCTTCCCGTATTCGCAGAAGGTCAATCTGCAGGACGCCACCACCGACCGCACCACGGGTCAGGGCGAGTCGCAGCAGGCCGACGAGTCGATCAACTACATGCGCAACTCGGTGAAGGCCACCGTGGACGCCTACACCGGGAAGGTCGAGCTGTACAAGTTCGGCGCCAAGGACCCGGTGCTGAATGTCTGGAACAAGGCCTTCGGCGGCATCGTCAAGCCCGAGAGCAAGATCCCGTCGGTGCTGGCGGACCACTTCCGCTACCCGGTCGACCAGTTCAAGGTGCAGCGCGACCTGCTGCAGAAGTACCACGTCGGCAAGGCGGGCGCCTTCATCGACGGCAGCCAGGAATGGCAGATCGCCGACGACCCAGTGGACAACAACAAGACGCTGCCCCCGTATTACATGGTGGCGAAGCTGCCCAAGCAGGGCGACAAACCGCAGTTCCAGTTGACCTCGACGTTCTCGCCGAAGAACCGCGACTCGTCGATGTCGGGGATGATGTCGGGACGTTACGACGAGCACGACAACCCGGTGTTGACGCTGTACCAGTTCGGGTCGGGCCAGGTGAATTCGACCAGTCAGCAGTTCAAGACCCTCACGGACCAGAAGTCCTTTGCCAGCTTCAGACGGGACTACTCGTCCAATAACACGTTGACCTGGGGAAACCTGCTGGCGGTGCCGGCGGGCAACGGCATGGTGTACGTCGAACCGGTCTACATCACGCCGAAGTCCTCGGGGACCAGGCTGCCCCTGCTCCAGGGCCTGCTGGTGTCCTATGGGGAACAGAAGACCTTCGTCAGACTCGACGAAAACGACCCGGACATCAAGGACACG
The DNA here is from genome assembly GCF_035643755.1 of Stackebrandtia sp. Lineage (NCBI taxonomy): Bacteria > Bacillati > Actinomycetota > Actinomycetes > Glycomycetales > Glycomycetaceae > Stackebrandtia > Stackebrandtia sp. Next base: position 14,940 of record NZ_DASQPW010000130.1, read on the forward strand.
TCTGACGCGCGGCCCCTGGATGTGGCGCTGAAGAATCTGACGGGTACCGCGGTGCCCGATACCAACCCCGGCGACAACAACTCCGGGGACCACGGCGACAACGGAAAGCTGTCGACGACGGCCCAGGAGGCGCTGGACAGGGTCATCAAGGCCAGGAGCGACATCAAGGACGCCATGAAGAAGCAGGACTTCACCGCGCTGGGCAAGGCGCTCGACGATCTCGACAAGGCGCTGGCCGACTTCGACAAGGCGGTCAAGAAGTCCTGAACCCCTTTGACCATTTTGGACTGATTGAATGAGTGCTGTCTCCCTCGCACCCTGGCACTTCCTCGCCCTGGCCTGCTGTCTGGCGGTCGTGGCGGGCGTGGTGCTCACGGTGATACTGCTGGTCAACAAGAACAAGAACCGGCCCGGCGGCTAGTTTCGCCGAATTGACCGCGGTGCGGTCGGCGGCCTCTAAGGTGGAGGCTGCCGCCCGCGGGTGCGGCTTTCGCGTGGTTTGTGGACATTCGGCGCGCTAATTCCCGGTGTCCACCGGACGAACACTTGCCGACGATTTGTTCCAATGTCTACCCGTTTGTGCGTTTCTCATTTACATTTTGGGCAGTCGAAGCGTTACTCCTCTGCCGGAAGTGGACAGAAATGTTTGGACGACGCACACTGATGATCACGGCGACATCGCTGTTCGTGGCGGCGATTCTCGGTATCGCGGGAGTCGCCCGGGCCAACGACAACCCCACCCCACCGTCCCATATGGGCAGGCCGGTTCTCGGCGAGTCGATCTACACCCAGTCACCGCGCCCCCTGGTGTCGGTGGCGCATCGCGGAGGCGCCGGCGTGGCCCCGGAGCAGACCGCCGCCGCGTACGCCAAGTCGGTCAAGGTGCACCCCACCTGCTTCGAGGCCGACGTCCAACTCACCTCCGACGGCGTGCCCATCCTGGTGCACGACCGCACCTTCGCCCGGACCACCAATGTGGAGACGGTCTTCCCGGACCGGGCGCACGACAAGGTGGGCACCTTCACCTACAAGGAGGTCCGCAAGCTCGACGCGGGCTCGTGGTTCGGCAAGAAGTACGCCGGACAGCGGATTCCCGCGCTCAGCGACATCCTGGACTACGTGTACCCCCACGACATCGGGCTGTTCCTGGAACTGAAGAACCCCGACCTGTCGCCGGGGCTGGAGAAGACCGTGGCGCACCAGATGGCGGTCGACTCCCGCTGGCAGGGCATGGTCGCCACCGGGCGGCTCACCTTCCTGTCCTTCGACGCGGCGTCGCTGCGCCGCATGTCGGTGCTGCGGCCCGAGGTTCCGCTGCTGTGGCTGAACCCCACCGTGCCCAGCAGCGCGGAGCTGAAGAAGCTCGACGGCTGGGCCGACAAGTTCGGCACCGACTACCGCAACCTCGACACCGCGGGGCTGAAGCGGGTGCGCTCCACCAACCTGACGCTGGCGACCTACACGGTGGACACCACCGAGGGCATGGACTGGTCGCTGAAGCACGGCGTGGACACCATCATCAGCGACTACCCGGCGACGCTGTTGGAGCGGGCGAAGACCGAGACGCTTCCGGTCATGACGACCAAGCGGGTGCTGCCCCCCGGCACCGACGGCCCCCGCGCCGCCTCGGCGCAAAAATAAGCCCCCTTGGGGCGGTCAGCCCCGGCACGGCTGGCCGACCCAAGGAGACTTTCAAGTCTATTGATGAAGATCGAACTAGGTCAATGGCATCCGGCCGAACTTTTCAAACCGTTCGCCGGATATCGCCGGTATTGTCACAGCGCGTGACGCAACTAACCCTTTGAGGTCGCCTCGGCGGCCTTCCACTCGCGGAAGCTCTCCTCGCTGTTGCCCTCGCGCCAATATCCCGAGATCGACAGCCAGTCACGGTGCACCCCGCGCTCGGACAGGAGATACGGGCGGATGCGCTTCATGACCGCCTCGGCCTCGCCGTGGACGAAGAACTGGCCCTGTCCGGGCGGGAACTCCCACGCCCGCACCGCGTCGGCCAGTTGATCGCGGAAGTCGCTCGCGTCGTCGCGGTACACCCAGGTGAAGTCGGCGTCGGCGGGCGTCTCGAACTTCTGCTTCTCGTCGGGGTTGGCGACCTGGAGGATCACCGCCACCCGGGCGCCGGTCGGCATCCGGTCCAGGGCCGACCCGATCGCCGGGATCGCCGCTTCGTCGCCCACCAGCAGGTGCCAGTCGGCGTCGGCGCTGGGGCGGTACTTGCCGCCCGGTCCCATCAGCCGCAGCACGTCGCCGGGGCGGGCCGCCGCGGCCCACGGGCCCGCGATGCCCTCGTCGCCGTGGTAGACGAAGTCGACGGTCAGCTCGCCGAGGCCGGCGTCGAAGTGACGCACGGTGTAGGTGCGCCGCACCGGCCACTGGGAGCGCGGGAGGTCGCGCTCGACGGCCTCCAGGTCGAAGGGCTCGGGGTAGTTCACGCCGGGCCGCGGGAACAGCAGCTTGACGTAGTGGTCGGTGTCTTCGTTGTCGCGGAAGTCCGCGATGCCGGCGCCGCCGAGTACCACCCGAACCATGTGCGGCGTCCGCCATTCGGTGCGCAGCACGCGCAGCTCGACGGGGCGGCGGGAACGGCGAGCGTTGGTTTGCGGCATCGACCGGACCTTTCTGGTTGCTAGGGTAGGCAACCCTAACATCAGTTTCTCGGGGCGTGGTGCCGCATCGCCGCTGGTGAGAGCTACCGAGTGTTGCCGCTCGGTCGCCATTCGGGATCTTGACGGTGGGCGTCGTCGATCACCATGTCGAGATAGGCCAGCGTGTCGGCGCGGCGGGAGATCGGGTTGCGGTATCCGCTGGGCTCGCCGCGGCGCACCCGCAGCGCGTCGTCGATGATGCGGTGCCAGCGGGTGTCAAATATCTCACGTGCGTACTCGCCCGCCCCGGTCTTGGACGTGACCCGCCCGGTGGACAGCGTGTAGTGCAGCCGGGATACCCCGAGCACCGCCCACACCGCGCCCTGCGGGCGCAGGCACCACAGGCTGATCCTGGACAGCGAGTTGGAGGCGGTCTTCCACCAGTCGCGCCAGTAACCGTCCAGATTGGTGTGTGTCCACTCGGTGAGCGCGACCGCGTCGCGGGCGAACTTGACGCCGTCGACGGCCGGGCCCCGCACGGTGACCCCGCACTGCGCCAGCGTGTGCCACGTGACCGGGCCGCGCTCGAAGTCGCCGGACATGTGGAACTTGTTGGCGAAGGCGTAGGGCCCGTGGGTGCCGTCCGGCTCGATGGCCAGGTCCTCCCAGGTGACGTAGACGCCGTCGAAGCGGGGGTGGTCCTGGTGGTGGCCGAGCCGTTCGTGGACGCGGCGCAGGGCGCGGGCGGTGGAGTGGTCGGCGGGGCCGTCCAGCACCGCCACGAAGTCGACGTCGCTGACCCCGGGACGAAAGTCGTCCAGCGCCACCGATCCATAGAGGTACAACCCCACCACCCGTCCGGGCAGGTCTTTGTCGCATGTGGAGAGATATTCGCCGGTGACCGCGGCTACCTGAGTGGGGAGTGACATTGGACCAGTATGCATCCCGGCATGTGGGCGACGGTGGGGCCGCCCGCGGCCCCACCGTCCATTGTCAGTCGAACGGAGGACCGGCGAAGTTGTACGAGTACGCGATCACCGCGAATCCCAAGGCGCACAAGGTGAACAGCGTGTACGAGACCCGGCCGGGCACCCGCCACCAGCCGCGCCACCAGGCCGCGACCGTCGCGATCACCATGGCGCCCGCCGCGGCGATCGCCACCGACACGACCGTCATGATCGCCTTGACCACGAAGGCCCCGTGGGTCACCAGCTGCAGGGACGCCGGGTCGGTGAGGATCGAGATCAGCACGAGCGCCGAGGTCAGCGACGCCGCCGCGGTGAACCAGGCCAGGACGCGCGCCGCCTTGGCGCCGCCCGGATGCGGCTCGCGGCGCCGCGCCTTGCGCACGATCGCCAGCACCGGCCACCCGATCAGTCCGATGAGGAGCCCGAGCATGCCCACGGCCGCGACGATCGTGTGCAGCTGGGGTCGTTCGTACCAGGCGATCTTGAGGTAGACCTGGTTCTGGCTGCCGGACTCGGTCAAGACGCCGTGGTCGAAGGCGATGAGTCCGGGCCCGTTGGTCTCCTGGAACAGGCCCCGGTCGATCTGGACCCATTTCTGGGTGTCGCCGTCGTGGGTGGACAGCGTCTTGCCGCTGGTGGTGAGGGTGCCGTCGGCGTTGGCGGTCACCTCGACGGTCTTCTGGGTGAGGCCGCGGGCCCGCGCCACACCGTGGTGGGACAGCCGCGAGGTCTGGTAGGTGCCCGCGTACCGCGACACGTCCTTGTCGCCGATGCCGTGCGGGGTCGGGGTCTTCTTGGCGGGGAAGTACTTGTCGATGACGGCGTCGGCGAGGTCGCCGGAGTCGAAGTCGTCGTTGCCGTCGCCGTTGAACGCGGCGAAGATGCCCAGGTCCTTGGACGGCAGCACCTCCATGCTGGTGTGCATGCCCGTGGTGTCGCCCGCCTTGAACAGGACGCGCTGTCCATTGTAGGGGCGTTCCTCGTAGCAGTACCCGAGCCCGGGCATGCGTTTGTCCTGTGTGTAGTGCTGCTTCTGCATCAATTGGGGGATGCCGTCACCGAGCTTCGAGTGTCGCGACAGCTGGTCGATCATGAACCGCCCCATGTCGGCGGCGGTGGTGACCTGCCCGGGTCCCGCGGGGCTCAGCGGGTTGTATTCGCGCTCGGCCTTCTCCTGGCGGCCGCCGTCGACAAGGTATCCGTTGGCCATCAGCGTGTCGATGCGCTTCGGGTGGGGCTGGGAGGCGGTGGAGTCGCGCATGTCCAAGGCGCCGAACACATGCGTGTTGATGTACTTGTCGTACGACATTCCCGAGACCCGCTCGACGATGTACCCGGCCAGCGCGAAACCGTAGTTGTCGTAGGCGATCGCGGTGCCCGGAGGGCGCACCCGCGCGGGCATCTGGTCGCCGATGGCGTCGGCGAGCGTGCCGATCGCGTCGGGATCGTCGGTGGTGGTCCCGACCATCCCGTAGTCGGGGTCGAAGCCCGCGGTGTGGGTGAGCAGATTGTCCATGGTGATGGGGTGGCCGGGATAGGTGTTGGGCACCTTCACCTTCCCGAGGTACTTGTTGACGTCGGCGCGCATGTCGAGCTCGCCGTCGGCGGCCAGCTGCAGCGCGGCGGCGGTGGTGAACAGTTTCGCGGTGGAGGCGGTGTAGAACGCGGTGCGGTCGGCGTCCACGGGCGTCTTGCGTGCCAGGTCGGCGTACCCGTAACCGTGGGAGTAGACCACGCGCCCGTGGGACACGATGGTCACCGCCGCGCCCGGCACCTCGGCCTCCTTGAGCTGCTTGTTGACGAAGTCGTCGACAAACGACCCGAGGTGGGGCAGCGAGGATTCAGGCGCGGGGTCGGCGTACGCGACGGGGCTGGTGCCGAACACCAGGGCGGCAGCGGCGGCCAGCCCCAGCGCGGCGGGCCAAGGGGAACGTCGTTTTCGGACAGTGGGCATGGGGGTCTTCTCCAGTCATTGTGGTTTCGCACAATGCTGTCGAAATGTGGGATCCGCTACATCGGGGACGATCCCCGAATGTTTCTCAGGGTTGAACCCCTACCTCAGCCCAGGAGTCTCTCGAGGGGCCGCGCCGCGCAGTCGGCCTTGGGACGGGACACGAAGCACTCGGCGTGGTAGAACCCCTCGTCCTCCTTGCCACTGGTGTCGATGCCGAGGTCCTTCAGGTGCCGCAGGGTGGAATCGCGCTCGTCGTCGTCGGTGAAGCGCCGCTGTTTGACGGTGACGCCCGGGATCTTCTCGGTCACCAGGCCGTACCGGTCGAGGCTGTCGGCGTATTGCTCATAGGGGACGCTGCGCAGCACCGTCGCGGCGACCCACACGGTGCCGGGTGCCGCGTCGAGCAGGCGAGTCAGGGTCGCGGGGGTGATATAGCCGATGCCACCGCTGATCGTGATCAGGGTGGCATCAGAGACCGCGGCACTCAGGCCGGGGCTCGGCGGGTACTTCTCGAGGTTCTCGGAGAACCCCTCGTCCAGCAGCCTGGTCTCGGTGGCGTACGCGATGGCGGGCGCCGCGATGTCGACTCCGACGCACGCGGGGGCGTCGGGGCGCAGCCGCGCCCGGTAAAATCGGCGATCCCGCTTGATGAGGTCCTGTGTGGAGCTTTTCGCCGCCTCCGGTATAGCATAATGGACGAACATGTCGTCCAATGTGACGTCGTACCGCAGCAGGGCCGCGTTTATGCCGTACGAACAGCACACGTCCACCACCCGATGGCCCTCGCTGGGGTGGGATCGCAGCAGCGCACGGAACAGCCGGACCGCGTGACGGGGTATCTGGTACTCCAACGGCATCAGGCGCGTGAAGAAGGCTCGGGGGTCGGGGGAGGTGTAGATATCGTCGAAGTTTGCCTTGCCCGACAGGGCATCGGCGGGGTTGTGGGGTTCGTTCATGCCAGATCCTTCCGGAGGAATTGACGCGAAATCCACCCCTGAGCCTAGTGGCAAACACGGCGCTGTGCGCCATAACCGTTGGCCCAATTGAGTTATGGCCCATCCGTGTAAGATGTCGCGAAATATGTACCTCAGCGGCCACATCGGAGCGACCCGCCGATCCAACCGTCCTGTGTAACTCCCTTAAGGACGAAACGACCGTCGCTTCAGTCCTATTCGTCCCCACCGTGGGCTCCTCACCAGGCATCTTGGCCGCCACGGCGCGCTGCGCGGTGAACACACCCGCGATCACGATGACGCCGCCGACGATCTGCGGCACGGTCAACGCCTCGCCCAGCAACGCCCACGCCGCCAGCGAGGCCACCACCACCTCGGTGTAACCCATGGCCCCCGCCACGGGCGCCGACAGCAGCTTCAGCGCGGGCAACCCGCACGCGTAGGCCAGCGCGGTCGACACGATCAGCGCCACCACGGGAATAGCGGCGTCCATCGACAGCACCGCCAGGTGCGCGGGCTGGGCGACCAGCGACCAGTCGATCGACCAGGGCCGCGCCAGCGGCGTCAGCGCGGCGGTCCCCACGACGAACCCGCCGGCCAGCAGCACCCGAATGTCCAGGCTCTCGGTGAGCTTCTCCCCGCCCAGGAAGTACCCCGCCTGGCAGGCGCACGCGGCGGCACCCGCCAACAGCCCCAGGGTGTCCAGCCGCAGCCCCGTCCAGATCTCCACCACCACGGCCAGCCCCGCGAGGCTCAGCAGCGTCCCGACCACGGCGGCGCGCGGCAGCCGCGTCCGCCGCACGAACCGAATCCACGCGACCACCACCACGGGCCCCATGAACTCCAGCATCAACGCGATGCCCACGGGAAGCCGTTGCACGGCGAGGAAGTAGAACGCCTGCACCCCCGCCACGGCGGTCAGCCCGAACGCCGCCAGACCCCACAGTGGAGGCTTCCTGACCTTGTGCACCACGGGCGCCGCCGCGATGACGAGCAGAACCCCCGTGCCCGCCAGCCGCAGCCAGGTGACCTGAAGCGGACTGAAACCCGTGTGGATCAGGGACTTCGCCAAAGGCCCGCTCACGCCGAAGAACAGCGAGGCGAACAGGATCAGGACGACGCCCTTGAGGGCATCACCGCGTGCGGACAACTCGGGCTCCAGGAAAAGTGACAGGGGTGAGACCTGGAGTATCCGTTACATATCGGGGTTGTACAAGCGGTTTGTGGCGCAGGTCAAAGCTGTTCACGCGGACGTTCCGTCAGGCGTGCCGACACCGAATAAGAGTCTATGTATGGACTCTTAAGCGCGATAAGAGTCCATACATAGACTCTTAACCTCAATCAGCCCCGTACAGACGAGGAAGATCCACCAACTGAATGCGTCCGTCACTTCGTTCGGCGGCCGCGACCAACGTGGGCATGAAGCCCTTCCCGCTGAATAGCGTGATCACCTTGGGTTTCTTGCCTTGTTGAGCCAGCAGGCTGCCGACATGCTCCAAGCGCTCCAGATGGCCCATCCCGATCACATCGCCCCACTTCACCTCGCCGATGCTCAACAGGTTGCTTTTGTAATCAAACACGGCGACGTCAATTTCGTGACTGGAACGGGATCGGGTGTCGTACACCGTGCCCGACAGTGCGCGCGACGCGATGCCCTGGAAGGTCTCCTCGGAGGCGAAGTCCTCCGCCCACAATCGACACATGCGTTCGAAGACGGGGCCGATGACGTTGCTGCGGAAGACTTCCTGGCTGTTGCGCCAGATCTGTTCGGTCCTGCCAGGTTTGAAGCGTTCGAGTTGTGGCCATCTCGGGCGCATGATGGCATGGTAGAAGCGCACCAGTGGTTCGGTGATGCGGTACTGGGATCGATTGCGGCGGAAGGCATCGGGGTCGACGACGAGGAAGCCTGCGTCTTCCAGGACCGTCAGGTGGTGTGATAGGTCGGTGGCGCGACGTTCGAGGCGATTGGCGATGCCGCCGCGTGTTGCGTTTCCTTCGGCCACGGCTGCCAACACGGTGTGATAGATGCCCGTGTCACGCAGGGTCGGATCCTCGGCCAGCAGCGACCGCACCTCGCGGAACAGTGGACTGTCGGGGCTGAGCAGGTGTTCGACTAGCCAGGAGTCGAAGTCGGCGACCGTGGCGGGCGCGGCGCTGGGTAGGTACTCGGTGCGGTAGGCGGGAGTGCCGCCGAGCACGAAGTACACCAGGGCGGCGAGCCGCGGGTCGTCGAATTGCCAGAACTGGGAGGCCACACGAAAGTCAAAGGTCGGCACGACGAGTTCCAGGGCGGCGCGTCCCCGCAGTGGCGCGTTGCCCATCAAGAGTCCACCCATGAACGAGATGGATGAACCGCACAGCAGTAGGCGCGCTCGGGAACGGAGGCGTTCGGGCCTTCGCGGAGCCAACGCCTTTTGAATGACGGATGGGAGTTCGGGAGACTGGCGCACCAGATAGGGAAATTCATCGATGACAACGGGAATCGCGCGCCGATCACCCAGTCCCAGCAACGCGTCGATGGCCTCCTCCCAGTCGCGAAAACGCATTTCGCCTGGGAGGTTGAGGAAACGCGCCACGGCCTCAGCGAGCTGTCGCAGCGCTTCCGAGCGAGGCAATGTCTCCGTAGCGGCGTAATAGAAACCGTTCGTGACGTCGCATGCCGCCATCAGCAGGAAGGTCTTGCCCTGACGGCGGCGACCTGAAACGACCCCTAGGGTGGCCATGGGCTTTTCGTCGCCGACAAAACGAGTGAGACTACTCCATTCCCAGTCGCGATCGAACATGTCGGACGGTTTGGTGAACGGCAACGCACCCTCCCGCAATTATGATGAGAACAATTATTATTAGTGTACTACTAATAATTGTGGGTCGATCTAGCTGGCATTACAACTCACCGCGTGTCACCACCCCCGCGTCTCCGTCCACCGTCACCACATCCCCGTCCTTCAGCGTCTCCACCGCGTTCAGCGTCCCCAACACGGCGGGGATGCCGTATTCGCGGGCGACGATCGCGGCGTGGGACACGGCCGAGCCCGTGTCGACGATGACCGCGCGGGCGCGGGAGAACAGCGGGGTCCAGGCGGGGTTGGTGAACGGCGCCACCAGCACCTCGCCGTCGATCAGGCGGTGGAAGTCGGCGGGGCCGCGCACCACGCGCACGGGTCCCGTGGCGGTGCCCGCCGAGGCGGGGGTGCCGCTGAGCAGGGCGTCGGCGGGGACGTTGCCCGTGGACAGGTAGCGGCGGTCGATGAGCGGGGTGTCGCGGAATGCATCCCTTGTGGCCTGTCGCTCGGCGACCAGGGCGCGCAGGCGGGGGGCGTCGGCGGCGGTGGGTTCGGAAGCGGGGAGCTCGGAGCGTCGCAGGTGGAAGACGTCGTCGGGGGTGTCGATGCAGCCCGCCTCCGCCAGGCGGCGCCCGTACTCCCGCACGATGCGGCGCACCACGGGCTGAGGCATCGTCAGATAGAAGTGGGTGTCCTCGCGAAACGCCGTGAACGCGCGGGCGGCCCGCAGCCGACCCGCGACGTAGCGGCGCGGGAAACCGCGCCGCAACAACGGGTGCGAGAACAGCTCGGCCTCGGCGCGCGCCGCCGCCGACTCGGACGGGGTGGGCTCGGCGGCGGCCATGCCCTTGAGGATCCCCAGAACCGTGTCGGGGGAGTCGATCCAGGTCGGCTGGCTGATCACGGCGATGCTGTTGATCTCGCGGTGGCCGTAGTCGCGCAGGAAAACCGTGAAGTCGTCGAGGAAGGCGCGGCCGACTTCGCTTGCGGTCAGTCGCGAGTGGATAGTGTCGGGTTCGTGGTCGGCGAACACCGCCGACAGGGCGGCGTCTCTGCGGATCCGCTGGGCCAGGGCCTCCAGCTTGGCGTTGGTCTCGGAGGTCTTGGTGGGCGCGCCCGTCAGCAAACGGGTGTACAGGCGTCCCCTGTGGAACATGGCGAGGGTGAGCCTGAAGCGGCCCACCGCCGCGGCGGCGCGGGGCAGGAAGTCGTAGCGCAGCTCGATGATCGGCCAGAAGGCGGCCAGCGCGCGATCCAGCAGCGCGGGCAGGTCGTCCCACGGCACCGCGGCGACGTCGGTGGATCGCAGCTCCTTGACGTCGTCGAGGACCTGCGCCAGCCGGGGGTCGTCCCGCCAGCGGTCGACGTGGAACCTGCGGCCCCGCACCATGGCGCGCACCATCGCCACGGGGACGCCGGGGCCGATGCCGACGTGCGCGCCGGGCAGCAGCCGCTCCACCACGCCGTCGCGTTCGGCGAACGTTTCGCTCGGTGCGGGCGTCCGCATGCCGCCCGTGCTGACGAACCGCCCGACGCCCTCGAACATCGCGGTGGTCCACGTGTCCATGTCCATCGGGTAGGGGCGGACCGTGACGATCTCGGACATGATGCTGGCCAGCATGCGGTTGACGCGGCCGACCCTGCCGATCGGCTCGGGCAGGGCCGTGACGGGGCGCGACTGGACGATGTAGAACTTCTCTCCGACCAGCGACCATTCGATGTCCTGCGGGGCATCGAAATGCGTCTCGATGTCGCGGCCCAGCGCCACCAGGGCGCGCAGCCGGGCGGCGGTGAGGACGGGGGCGTCGGCGGTCTCGTCGCGGGATTCGACGGTGCCGCCGCCTTCGGCCGAGCGGATCACCACCTCGCGGCGGCCGCGGCGCGACTCCAGGGTCTTGCCGCTCTTCTTGTTGACCACGTAGTGATCGGGGGTCACCAGGCCCGACACGACCGCCTCTCCGAGACCGGGGGAGGCGTCCACGATGGCGAGGTCGCGGGCGCCCGAGACGGGGTCGGCGGTGAACATCACGCCCGCGGTGTCGGAGTCGGCCATGCGTTGCACCACAACGGCGATCGCCACCTCGGAGCCGTCGATGCCGCGCTCGGCGCGGTACTGTCCCGCCCGGTCGGTCCACAGCGACGCCCAGCAGCGCCGCACCGCGTCCAGCACCTGTTCGTCGCCCACGACGTTGAGGAAGGTGTCGTGCTGGCCCGCGAAGGCGGCGTCGCCCAGGTCCTCGGCGGTTCCCGAGGATCGCACGGCAACGGCGCCCGAGCCCAGTTCGTGGTAGGCGTCCAGGATTGACCGTTCGATCGCGGCACCCATCGGCACGGTCGACAGCCGTTCGCGCAGCGCGGCGAGGTCGTCTCCGGGCGCGATGTCGTTGTCGCGCAGGGTGTTTCGGTAGGCGACGGTGGAGACCACGAAGCCGGGCGGCACCGGTGCCCCCGCCGCGATGAGCTCGCCGAGGTTGGCGGCCTTGCCACCGGCGACGGGCAGCCAGTCCCGGTCAAGGGCGGACAGTGGGACAACGAGCGCGGTTTTGGTGGCGGCGGTCATCTCCGGCTCCCATGGCGTAATTCATCAGGTGTTGAAAAAACCGTACACGTGCCGGATACCCGCCGTCAACCGCGGGTTCGCTCACGCCGCATCCGCCACCGCCGCGCGACGCCGCGTACCCGATTCCGCAAGGGCCGCAGGTCATCGCGCGCCCGGAGGATGCCTGACCTGCTCGGATACGGGCGTTTTGTGACCCGTCACAGAATCGGCCGACCGGATTTGACGTCCCGTCCATTTACACGCGACGTGCGGTCCCCAGAGGATGTGAAACACGCCCAGAAGTTCCCTTGGAGATCGCGATGTTGATTCCCACGATGGCCCCCGCGCCCGCCCGGTACGGCGCGTTGAGCCCCAGAGACCATAATGGAGTGTGCCTGCCCGACGGTTTCTCCAGCCGCGTCGTCGCCCGGTCCGGCCAGCGCATCGGCGGGATCGTGTGGCACCCGGCGCCCGGCGGCGGCGCGTGCTTCGCCGACGGCGCCGGGTGGATCTACGTGTCCAATTCGGAGATCCCGCTGGCCGGCGGCGCCGCCGCGCTGCGCTTCGACGCCGGCGGCAACCTCACCAGCGCGTACCCCGTCCTGGTGTGCACCAACCTGAACCGCGCCGGATGCGTCACCGGCTGGGACACCTGGCTGTCGTGCGAGGGCATCCTGCGCGGCTACGTCTGGGAGGTCGACCCCCGCGCCACGCGCGCCGCCCGCCCCCATCCGGCCATGGGCCGGTTCGCGCACGTCGACGCCGCGTGCGACCCGCTGCGCCAGGTCGTCTACCTCACCGAGGACGAACCCGACGGCTGCTTCTACCGCTACCGGCCCGACCTGTGGGCCGACCTGTCGATCGGTCGGCTAGAAGTGCTGTGCCACAACGATTCGGGAGTCGACTGGCTGCCGGTGCCCGAACCCGCCCCGGGGATCCTGGAGCGCGCCACCCGCCACCAGGTGCCCAGCGCCGTGCACGTCGGTCGCGGCGCCGAGTGCCGCTACGAGGCCGGGGCCTGCCACTTCACCACGAGCGACGGGGTCTGCTGGGCCTACGACGCCGACCACAATGTGCTGCGCTCCACCATCGACGGCGCGGAAACCTTCCGCGTCACCGACTTCCTGCGTCTGGAGGGCCACGAGGACTCGGTGATCACCGGGGCCGCGTTCTCCCCGGACGGCTCGCGGCTCTACTTCTCCTCGCAGCGCGGCACCCGCGGCACCGCCGACGGCGGGATCACCTTCGAGGTCACCGGGCCGTTCGTCTAGCCCGCGTCGTCCACACGCGAGCGACGCGCCGCCAGCGCCGCCCCGATGCGTTGCAGGTGAGCCGGTTCCAGAGGGTCCAGGCCCGTCAACGCCACGACCCGGCGCAGCCGGTAGTCCACGGTGTTGGGGTGGACGTGCAGCACGCCCGCGCTCTTGCGGCGGTCCAGGCCGTTTTCGATGTACGCCTGGAGGGTGCGCAGCAGGTCGGGGTTCTCGTCCAGGGGGTCCAGCAACTGGGCCAGCGCGTCCAGCGCCTGCGAGGGCCGCGTGAGCTGGTACTCAAGGGACACGTCCGACAGCCGGTACAGCCCCGGCGCCTTGCCGAAGCAGCGCACCACATCCAGCACCTCCTGGGTGAGGCGCGCGGCGGCCGACACCGCGTCGATGTCGGCCAGCTCACCGGCCGCCCGGATCGGGGCGCCGGCGGCGCTGGCCACCCGGTCCACCAGGGCCACCGCCGAGTCCCAGTCCATCATCGACTCTTGTGCGGGCGCCAGGATCAGCCCACCGGACACATCCAGCACCGACAGCACCGGCTCGGGGCCGTAGTCGTCCAGCACCGCCCGGATCCGGTGCAGCTTGGAGCGCCCGGCGTAGATCGCGAACTCCTTGCCCTCGGCCTCCTCGGGGTGGGGGTCGAAGGCGGCGGTCAGCACCACGTAGCGCTGCGCCAGCCGCACCCCCGCCAGCGCCCCGGCGTTCACCGGGCGCTCGCCGCTGAGCAGCGCCGACACCACGGTGTGGCGGGCGTCCTGTTCCTGGCTGCGCAGCGCCTCGCTGGCGATGGTGTAGCTGGAGCACAGGGTGGCCGACACGGTCTGGTTGTAGTCCAACAGGAGCGCGTAGGCGGCGGTCATGTCCTCGTAGTCGGCGGGCGCGGCGTCGGAGAACAGCGCGGCCATCGCCTGGCGGCCGCCAAGGTGGTAGGCGGACAGGATGTCCTCCAGCGGCACGCCGTCCTGGACTCCGCGCCCGGCGGCGGCGCCCAGCGGCGCCATCTCCTCGGGCCCGGGCGCCCGGCGGCGCTCGAAGGTCTCGGCGATCAGGTGGAGATTGAGGGCCACCAGGGGAACGATGAAGCGCCGCAGATCGGAGGCGGTGAACTTCCCGTAGCTGTCCACTTCGGAGGCAATCACCTCGGTGAGGCGCTCGGCGAGGTCAGGGGTGCGTTGCCGCACCACCTCGTGCATGGGCACCCCGCCGAGACAGAGGGGACGATCGGGGTCGGACATAAAGAACATTGTGCCGCACCACCAGGGGGGCGGCGGGGCCGTGACCCGACCCGGCGCCGGGGATGCGGGCCGGGTCACGGTGTCAACCGACGACACCGTCGGGTGCCTCGTCGGCGTCCCACGCCAGCTCGTCCTCGGTGAGCCAGGTGCGCACGCCCTCCTCGTCCTTGCCGCGGCCGCCGCGCTGGCCGCCTCCCGTGCCGAACAGGCCGGGACCGCCTCCGGCCCCGCCGGGGCGCGACGGTGGGGTCTTGATCGCGCCCCCGGCGGAGCCCATGCCCCCCATCCCCATGGCGGCCATGGGCATGGTGCCGCCGGGGGAGGACATGGTCGACCCGCCGGAGACCGCCAGCGACACCGGCGGGGTACCGGCGGCCGTCATCGGCGTGGCACCGGCCAGCTGCACCGGCGACTCCGACATCTCGGGTTTCTTGTCGGGCAGCGGCTTGTAGTCGGGGTCGTTGGGGGACGGCATGCCCGGGGTGGTGCCGACGGGCAGGTTGGGGCCGGGTTCGGTCGAGATGTCCCCGGGCAGCTGACCGACCGGCAGGTCGCCGCCGGAGCCGTCGGGGAACTTCTCGGGACTGAACGCCTGATACGCGGTGCTGGCCAGCTGCGCGTACTGGGCGAGCTTTCCGATGTCGCCGAAGATCGGCGAGGAGTGGACGTCGTCGGGGCGGTCGGCCTGCGGGTCGGGGGTGTCGGCGTCGTCGCCGGCCTTGGGAAGCCGCTGCGGCTCCTTGGTCGGTTCGTGCCAGTACGTTCCGCTGTCCGACAGGTAGCCGCCGCCGAGCTGGTTGAGCAGCCCGGTCAGCGGCGCGATCGCCGCCGCGCGGGTCCACGGGTGCGGCTGGGCCGCGGCGATGATGGACAGCGCCTGCGGCTGGATGGCGGCGGCGTTGCTGGCCATGGACGCCAGGCCGGTGGCCATGTTGGCCATGTCGTCGGACAGGCCGAGAGCGAAGTCCACAATGGCCTGCATCGCGGTGTAGTACTCGGTGGCGGCCGGTCCCGACCAGTGTTCCTTGAGCGTCGCGACCTGTTGGCGCAGTTCCTCGCCGAGCTGCCGGGCCTCGGCGGCGCCCGCGGTCCAGGTCGACTGGGCGCTGGATGCCGGTCCGGTGGGTTCCAGCTCGGAGAAGTACGCCTCGAGCTGCTCGAAGGACATTCCGAATGAGGGCATGGGTCAGTCCTTTCGCACGGCCTGGAAGAGGGTGGCCATCGGGCCGACGAGCGCGTTCATGCTGGTGACGTGGCCTCCCTCGGTCCGGCGGTAGTTGGCGATCAGCCGCGAGGTCTTCAGGTTGGCCACGGCCACGGCGGCGCGCAGCATCTCCAGGCGGGTCTGGTATTCGGTGCGCAGCCGGTCGTGATCGCTGATCACCTTGGCGGCGTCGGTGAAGGACCCGAGCCCCTGCGCCGTGGCGGGAGAGATCTTGCCGCTGGCCGTGCTGGCCCGGGCATCGAGCCGGTTGAAGGTGGGCTGGAAGTCCTCGATGGCGTCCACGTCGACATTGACGCTGCCCTCGGATGGGGGTGGCGGCATGGCGTCCTCCGAATGCAAATCGTTTTGTGCGTTGTCGGATCACTGTAGTACGAAACGCCGCGCCGCGCCAGTCACGGGCTCAGCGCGGCGGACTGGCTGAGGTCCGGCCCGGTGGGCAGCAGGGCCACCAGCGCCGACGGGATCGGCGCGGGCTTGACGCCGCGATAGCCGAGCGCGGAGCGGGCCGCGGACGTCAGACCGAACTTCCAGCCCTGGTCGGTGACCAGGAAAACGGTGCCGCCCTTGGCCTTCGGGCTGGCGGCGGCGCGCACCAACGCGCCTGAGCCGCCCGGCAGCCACACGTGATCGGCCGTGGCCACGGAGTCCTCGCCCTGCGGGGCGGCGGTGAGGTTGTCGCTCAGCCGCTGGGGGACGTCGCGAAAGACGCGCACGTCCATGTCGCCCCTGGCGTAGCGGGTGCAGATCGCCGACGTGGCCGAGGCGAGGCGGGACTCCAGTGTGGGCGGGCGCGACGGGAAGCCCTCGGGCTCGACGACGGTGTCGGACTGGTTGGCGCCGATCACGGCGGTGGGCAGGGCGGTGACGGCGGTGCCGATCAGCTCGGCCGCGAGCTTGCCGATGGGGGACAGGCCGTCGTCGAGCAGGACGTAGTCGTGGCCGTTGTTGGAGAACAGATCCCCGACCTTGTGGGAGGCGCCGTCGATGTCGGGACCCGCGTCCCCGTCGTGCGGGATCGACAGCGCGAGGTCGGGTCCCGTGTGCAGCGAGTTGATCAGGACGGCGTCGGCGGCGACGATGTCGTCGGCGCGGGCACCCAGCGCGGGCAGGTCCTCGCGGCCGGGCACCTGGTAGCGGGTGGAGCCGATGACCAGGTAGATCTTCTTGCCGTAGGACAACAGGATCCCGTGATCACCCAGTGTGGACCCTCCCTTCAGGTCGCTTCCGATCACCACGTGCGACTCGCGCTTGGTGGGGTCGTTGGCGCTGGGGGCCGAGCAGGTCTGCCAGGGGGAGGCGGTGAAGCTGTCGGCGGCGGGCAGGGCGTCGGGGGCATCGGGAATGCCGAGCAGGGCGCCGCGCGGGGTCCCCGCCAGGGACGACTGGTGTACCTCGTGGACGGTGCGGTCGCCGCTGGAGATGATGAGCAGGGCCGACGCGTAGTTGCGCACGGGATGCAGCGTGCCCTCCCAGTAGACGTAGCGGGTGCCCGTCTCGGCCTCGACGATGACGGCACCGTTCTGCTGCCAGGACTGGGCGCCGCCCGGCCACACCAGTCCGACCACCCAGAAGCCCGCGAACACCAGCGCGGCGATCGCGACGCTCACCACGGCGGTGGTCGCCATCCGCCGCATCGGCAGATCCAGGGTCTCGGGCTCGCCGCTGACCATCGCCGACACGATGCGGCGGACGATGAAGCGGTGCGCGGCGACCTGTTCGCGCTTGGTGCGCATGATGCCTCCCAGACAACGCGGGCAAATCGTTTTGGATAGTATGGCTGACGTCCCGATCACCCGCCACGAGGACCACGCCATGACCGCCACCGCCCCGCCCCGACCCCACCCGCGCCGCCACCACGGGGCGATCGGCTCGGCCCCGACCCGCTGGTGGCGGCTGCGCATGCGGCGCCTGAGAGACCGCCGCGTCCACTCGGGACCGGTGCTGGGCCTCGACGGCTTCGCCGAGCGCGGGCTCGACATCGGCGTCGCCTTCGACGGCCGCGGCTGGTTCGCCGCCGCGGCCTGCCCCGACGCCGTCGGACTGGAGGAGGCCCTGGCGGTGGCCGAGCCGATGCTGGACGGCCGGATCAACGCCGTCCAGCTCCTCACCCAGGTCAGCGGGCCCGGTTCTCGCGCCACCTGGCTCGCGGTACGCAGGGACGTGCCCGGTTCATTCCCCGTGGCCGCCGACCGAGGAGGGGGGGTCACGGGGGTGAACCGCGCGCTGTGCGGTGCCCTGGGCCGCGTCGTGAAAACGGCGGGGCGCCAGGGAATCCCGCTTCGTCCACTGTCCAGGGACGATCTCAACGACGCCACCCACCTGACGCTGGCGGCCGGCGGCTCGGCGACCGAACGCTGGCGGCGCTGGCGCGGCACCGACCGTGACCAGGTCAGCTACGGCCTGCGCGGCGACCTCGCGCACCTGGCGCCGCTGTGGGCGGAACTGTCCGACGTGGACGCAGAGGCGTGCGTGATGTCGGTGGCGCTCAACGTCGTCCCGCGCCGCGGGCCCGTCGTCCGCTGCCTGGCGCGCGTGGCCGACCCCAGCTTCCACGTCGACGCCGCCTGCGCCAACCTGACCACCCTGGCGCGCCGTCATGGCCTGCGCCCCAAGCGATGCGACGGCGTCCACGGCCCCGCCGCGTACGCGTCGAGCCTCACCGGAGGTGCCTGGTGAACCCCGAACCCAAAGAACCCGACGACGACACCGCCGGCGACGAACGCGACGGCTGGCGCGACACCCAGGACGACCCCTGGAGCCCCGACGAGAAGGCGCCGCCCCCCGTCATCGGGGAGTGAACGTGTCGCGCCACCTGTCGCGTGGGCAACCGGTCCAAGGTCTCGAATCCTGTTGCGGTCCAACGGTGTCGGTCCTACGGTGCGACGCATGGACCCGTTGTTCGAGATGACCGCGCACAATCGCGTGCAGTGGAACGCGATCGCGCCCGACCGTCGGCCCATGACCGGTGAATTCTTCGCCGCCGGCGGGACGACGCTGGACGAGTGCGAGGTGGCCGCGGCGGGGGACGTCGCGGGGTTGCGACTGCTGCATTTGCAGTGCGCCAATGGAAATGAGTCCTTGTCCTGGGCGGTACGCGGCGCCCGAGTGGTTGGCGTGGACATCAGCGACGTCGCGATCGACCTGGCACGTGGGATCGCGCGTGACGCGGGCCTCGATGTGCGATTCCTCGCCGCCGACGTCTACGGTCTACCGCCCGGTCTGGGGGCGTTCGACATGGTGTACGCCAGCGCCGGGGCCGTGTGCTGGATGCCCGACCTGGGCAAGTGGGCGGAGATCGTCGCCCATCATCTGGTGCCCGGCGGCAGGTTCGTCTTGTACGAGCACCATCCGATCTGGGAGGCCCTCACCGTCGATGGCGACCGACTCAAGGTGGGCGCCGACTACTTCGGACGCAACCGTTCCCGCGACACCCACGGCGTCGATGTCGCGAAACTTCCGGTCGGCTGGCGATCCGACTCCGCGTTCGTGTCGTTCATCTGGCCGGTGAGCGACGTCGTTACCGCGCTGATCAGTGCGGGGTTGTGTGTAGAGCGCCTCGAAGAACACCCGGTGCCCGGCATGTACGCGGGCCTGGGCGAGACGGCGTCTCAGCTGCCGGCGACCTATTTGATCATCGCGACCAAGTAAGTCCACCGGCACACGCTCACCCGTTGAGGGTGCGTACCCACCAGTAGGCGTCCCAGACCCACAGGGTGAGGGGGACGACGGCCACGAACAGGGTCACCTCGGCGATGTCGACCAGGCGGCCCCACGTGGGGGCGATGGGTTTGCCCGCGATGCCCAGGACGAAGCCCAGGGCCGCCGCGGCGACCAGGACGAGGGCGCCCAAAAGGAGGGTGAGGCGGGTGGTGGGGTCGGGGTTGTTGGTCCAGGCGCAGTAGGCGAGGGCGGCCGCGCCGAGGGTGGCGGCCAGCAGGAACGGGAGACGTTGGCGCACCGAGACGAAGACGCGGGCGCGCATGAAGGCCAGGAGGGTGAACAGGGACGCCAAAAGGAGCGCGGGGAGGTTGGCGTCGAGGGCCAGGGCGACGGCGGCGGCTCCCAGGGTGGCGGCGACCGCGGTGAGGATTCCCGTGAGGTGTTGGTCGGCGCGTTCGCTGCGGATCAGGGCGGTGGGGCCGTCGACCCGCTCGGTGTCGGTGCGAAGTTGTTGGGGGGAGCGGGGAACCGAGGGCATCGGGAGGCGGGCGACGCGAAACGACAGCATGGGCGCGGCGGGGATCAGGGCCAGGGCGACGGTGGCGACGGTCGCGGCGGCGCGGGCGACGGTGGCGTCGGCCAGGACACACAGGGCGGCGGCGCCCGTGAGGGCCGCCGCGGCGATCGCGCCGCTTTGGAAGATCGGCGCGGAGCGGGGGACGCCGATGCCCGCGGCCACCAGCACCACCGCCAGTCCCGCGCCCGCCACCATCAGGCTGGGCGCGGTGAAGGGCGAGGGCCGGCCGAGGACGAGCGCGCCGCCGACGGCGCCGTAGACGCCCGCGACCAGGCCCATCACGGTGGCCTCGGCGGTGCGGCCCAGGGCGCGGGCCAGGATCAGCGCGGTGCACAGGCAGGCCAGCGCCATCGCCACCGATGTCCAGCGGGCCACGGTCGTGCCCGAGGCGGCCGCGGCGACGGCACCGCCGACGAGCGCGGCGACCGCGACGGCGATGCCGAAGCGGCGGCTGGCCGCCACCGTCCACTTGCGCCCACGCGAACGGTTGGCGCTGGCGACGGCGTCGATCACGTCGTCGAAGACGGTCTCGGGGGCGGCCTGGTCGGCGGGGGTGAAGTAGAGTTCCTCGCCGTCCACGATGTCCAGTTGGCGCGGGGTGAGGCGGGCGTCCAGGGGCGCGCCGCCCATCCGGGTCAGCACCCAGCCGTCGCCGGTGCCGCTGGAGTCGAGGAGTTCCTCGCCGCTGGGGCCGGCCGCGGCGTGGTCGAGCAAATCGGATTGCAGATCGCAGAGGCGGACGTGCTCGGGCAGCGCCACGTCCATCCGGGTGTTCGGCGCCACCACCGTGACCCGAACCTGCTGGGTACCAAGGGACATGGACGAATTCCTCCTCGCCGGGCTGTGAACGCCCCGCGAAGCGCGGCGCCCCTACCACGATACAAAACGTCTTGCATAGAATGCAGGGGCTTACCTCACGACGGGAGCCCCGCGCATGAGCAAACGCGTCTTCTCCAGGCCGCCCCGCAAGAAGGGCCCGGTGATGCCCACCGGCGACCTGGTCCTGGAGCCGCCGCCCGACCTGCCCGTCCCCGGGCAACGCAGCGCGGGCCAGATGCTCATGCTGCTGCCGATGCTGGCCATGGTCGGCGCCATGGTCTTCATGTACGCCGGGCGCGGCGGCGGCGTCGTCATGATGGTGGTCGGCGGCCTGATGGGCGTGTCCATGGTGGGCATGTTCGTCGGCAGCCTCATGTCCTCGGGCGGCGACCAGAAGTCCGCCCAGACCCTGGCGCGGCGCGACTACATGCGCTACCTCGCCCAGGTCCGCCGCCAGGTGCGCCGCGCCTCCGGCCAGCAGCGCGACGCCATGCGCTGGCGCCACCGCTCCCCGGCCGCACTGTGGTCCCTGGCCGCCTCCCCCCGCCTGTGGGAGCGGCGCTTCACCGACGGCGACTTCGGCGAGATCCGCGTGTCGGTGGGGCGCCAGCGCCTCGCCGTCCAGATGGTCACCCCCGAGACCAAACCGGTGGAGGACCTGGAACCCATGAGCGCCTTGGCTCTGCGGCGCTTCGTGCGCACCTACTCCAACCTGCCCGGCATCGCCATGGCGCTGCGCGTGCGGGCGTTTCGCCGCGTCGTGCTGCGCGGCGACCTGGACGCCGAGCGGGATCTGGTGCGCGCCATGCTGTGCCAGGCAGCCACGAGCCACTCGCCCGACGACCTGAAGATCGCCGTGGTCGCCGGCGCCGAGACCGCCGCGCTGTGGGACTGGGTGAAGTGGCTGCCGCACGCCGCCCACGACCGCGCCGTCGACGCCCTGGGGCCGCGCCGCCTCCTGGTGCCCAGCCTCACCGAGCTGGAGGAGCTGCTGTCGGAGGAGCTGTCCAAGCGTTCCCGCAATGTGGACGAACCCGGCTCCTTCCACGAGCGTCCCCATCTGCTGGTGATCGTGGACGGGGGAGCCGCCGACGCCGACTGCGACCTGGCGGGCAGCGGCCTGTCCGGGGTCACCGTCCTCGACGTCCACGGCCTGGTGCCGCGCTACCCCAGGCCCTGGCTGCTGCGCCTCGACGTCGTCGACGACGACGAGCTGTCGATGACGTTGAGCGGCAGCACATCCAGCCTCGGCACCCCCGACCGGCTCAGCCTGCCCGAGGCCACCGCCCTGGCCCGCCGCCTGGCCCGCTTCCGCCCCGCCACCGCCACCAGTACCAGCGAACCCCTGGCGGTGTCGGCGGAGCTGCCCGACCTGCTGGGCCTCGGCGACGTGGGAAGCCTTGACCCGCACCAACACTGGAAGGCCACCACCACCGCCGCCGACCGGCTCAGCATCCCGCTGGGCCTCGACCCCTCGGGCGACAAGATCATCCTGGACATCAAGGAGTCCGCCCAGGGCGGCATGGGCCCGCACGGCCTGATCATCGGCGCCACCGGCTCCGGCAAGTCGGAACTGCTGCGCACCATCGTCACGGGCCTGGCCGTCACGCACTCGTCCTTCGAGCTCAACTTCGTCCTCATCGACTTCAAGGGCGGCGCCACCTTCGCCACCCTGGACAAGCTCCCGCACACCAGCGCCGTCATCACCAACCTCGAGGACGAGATCCACCTGGTCGACCGGATGGGCGACGCCATCAACGGCGAGCTCACGCGCCGCCAGGAGCTGCTGCGCAGCGCGGGAAACTTCGTCTCCCAACGCGACTACGAGAAGGCCCGCCGCGCGGGCGCCGACCTGGAGCCGCTGCCCAGCCTGCTGGTCGTGTGCGACGAGTTCAGCGAGCTGCTCAGCGCGCAGCCCGACTTCATCGACCTGTTCGTCGCCATTGGACGGTTGGGGCGGTCGCTGGGCGTCCACCTGCTGCTGGCCTCGCAGCGGCTGGAGGAGGGGCGGCTGCGCGGCCTCGACACCCACCTGTCCTACCGGGTGGGGCTGCGCACCTTCTCCGCCCTGGAAAGCCGCATCGTGCTGGGGGTGCCCGACGCCTACGAGCTGCCGAACGTCCCCGGCCACGCCTACCTGAAGATCGACAACCAGACCATGCTGCGGTTCCGCAGCGCCTACGTGTCGGGCCCGTACCGGCGGCCCTCGGCGGGCGACGGCGACCAGCGCGGGCTGTCCGATCGCCTGCGGCTGTTCACCTCCGGGCACGTCCCGCTTCCCGCCAGCGAGCTGGACGCGCCCAAGCCCGCGGGCGACTCGCTGGACGACATCAACAACTCGCTGATGGCCGTCATCACCGGCCGCCTCCACGGTCAGGGGCCCGCCGCGCACCAGGTGTGGCTGGAGCCGCTGGGCGAGTCCCCCGACCTGTCGGGGCTGCCGATCGGCAACGCGCACGGGAGCCTGCGGGTCCCCGTGGGCATTGTGGACCGTCCGTTCGAGCAGTGCCGCGACAACCTGTGGATCGACCTGTCGGGCGCGGGCGGCAACCTGATCGTCGTCGGCGGGACCCAGTCGGGCAAGAGCACCGCGCTGCGCACCGCGATCTCCTCGCTGTCGCTGAGCCACACCCCCGAGCAGGTGCAGTTCTACTGCCTGGACTTCGGCGGCGGCACCCTGCGCGCCCTCGAGGGACTGCCGCACGTCGGCGGGGTGGTGGGCCGCAAGCAGGTCGACCAGGTGCGCCGCACCATCGCCGAGCTGGCGGCGCTGCTGGACGAGCGCGAGGCCGCGTTCGCCGCGGCGGGGATCGACTCGATGGCGGGGTATCGGCGCCGCAAGGCGGCGGGCGAGTTCGCCTCCGACCCCTTCGGGGACGCGTTCCTGGTCATCGACGGCTGGCCCACCGTGCGCACCGACTTCGAGGACCTGGAGGACGACATCCAGGTGATCGCCCAACGCGGACTCGCCTTCGGGGTGCACATCATGGCCACCACCAACCGCTGGACGGACATGCGCGCGGCGCTGCGCGACCTGTTCGGCACCCGCCTGGAGCTGCGGCTCGGCGACCCCTCGGAGTCCGAGATCAACCGCCGCGCCGCCCGCAACGTCCCCGAACGGGCGCCGGGGCGCGGCGTGTCGCCCGACGCGATGCAGATGCTCATCGCCCTGCCCCGCCTGGACGGCAGCTCCTCCACCGAGGATCTCGTGGACGGGGTCGCCAGTCTGGTGGACACGGTGGCCTCCGCGCTGCCCGGCCGCGCGGCGCCGAAGGTGCGTCTGCTGCCCGAGACGGTCGACATCGGACGGATCCCGCCGCAGGACAACTCCACCGCGGTTCCCATCGGCATCAACGAAAGCCACCTGGCCCCGGTCACATTGGACTTCGCCGCCGAGCCACACTTCCTGGCGTTCGGGGACGTGGAGTCGGGCAAGACCAACCTGCTGCGCGCCGTCGCCGCGCAGGTCGCGGCCCGCTTCACCCCGGAGCGGGCGCGCTTCCTGGTGGTGGACTACCGCCGCGGCCTGCTGGGGGAGCTGAGCGACAAGCACGTCGCGGGCTACGCGGCGGGCGCGGGGGAGGCGCAGCAGCTGATGCGCGACGCCGCCGAGGCGATCCGCACGCGGCTGCCCGGCCCCGACGTCACCCCCGAGCAGCTGCGCGCCCGCAGCTGGTGGAGCGGCCCCGACCTGTACGTCTTCGTCGACGACTACGACCTGGTGTCCTCGGCGTCCACCAACCCGATCCTGGAGCTGCTGGAACTCCTCGCACAGGCCCGCGACATCGGCCTGCACCTGGTGCTGGCCCGCAGAATGGGCGGGGCGTCGCGGGCGATGTACGAGCCCGTGGTCCAGCGGCTGCGGGAGATCCAGACGCCGGGGCTGTTGATGTCGGGCAGCAAGGACGAGGGAGTGCTGCTGGGCGACGTCAAGCCGCTGCCGCGCCCGCCCGGGCGCGGGATGCTGGTGCGCCGCAGCGGAAACCAGCTGATCCAGACCGCGTGGTCCCCGCCCGTCCACGGCGGCTGACCCTTCACCCCATTGAGCTTTACAAAACGTTTTGCTAGAGTCGAGGAACCTGCACCCACCACAGAAAGGTCGACACATGCCCAACGTGCCAATCCTTGTCGATCACGCGTCACTGTCCACCGGCTCCAGCAACATGCGCGACGCCGTGGAGCAGGCGCGTGCTCAGCTGAGCAAGATCCGCGGCGAGGTCTCCGCCTCCCAGGCGTTCTGGTCGGGCTCGGCGGCGCTGTCCTTCGGCAACCTGATGACCGAGTACGACACCAAGTCGGGCAAGCTCCAAAACGCCCTGGACACCATCGCCAACCTGGTCGACAAGTCCGCCGCGAACCACTCCAGCAACGAGGACCTGCAGTCCCGCAGCATGAACAACCTGATGGGCGTGCTGTCGGGCAACGCCTGAAACCCTTAATCCACAGGAGAAGGAGAGACATGGACATCATCAAGGTGTCGCCCGCCGAGCTGGAGGGCTTCGCGAGCAAGCTGCAGTCCTCGTCGGCCGAGCTGGACAACATTCTGGACGGACTGCGCTCCAAACTGGACGGCATGCAGTGGTCCGGTGGCGACAAGGAGTCGTACGAGGCCCAGCGCCGCGAGTGGGACTCCGCCGCGCGCGACCTCAACCACCTGCTGAACCAGATCGGCCGCTCGGTCGGCCTCGCCAAGCAGGACTACGTGAACACCGAGGGCGTCAACGCCAGGATGTTCGCCTAGTACGAAGGCTTTTCCGTGCCATGCGAAGTGGCGGCCCCCAGCATCAGGGGGGCCGCCACTGTCGCGTCGTCAGCTCTCGTGGACGTGTCGTTCGTGGAGACGAGGACTTGGTTCCCGTCGCGCCTTGGCGCTTTTGGTGACTCCCTCGCCGTTTCGCCAATCCCCGTGAACCTGTCGCTCTTTAAGTCGCCGTGGCAGGGGGAGTTGCATCTGCCGTCGCGTCATCTTCCCCAACGTCGTCGGGCTCGCGCTCGATGCGAGATGGCCGTCGGGTTTCTCTTGGCTGCCTTGACGCGACGGCGCCTCGTGGACATGGCTTTGTACTTCGCTGTGAGGTCTCCTGCCCACCCCAGAGTGTGTCTGAAATGGTCAGTCAAGGGAGTGCAGGGCCAGGGTTGCCCGCACTCCCCGCATTTCGGAAGCACCCACAAGAGGGGGAACAAGCCGAGGGCGATGACGGCTCTGAGGCGCCGTTTCGGTAGGTGTCGTTTCGGAATCTCGAACTGTTCACCGACCTTGCGTGCCCTGTCAGCCAGTGGCCCGTGTGGGTACATCAGCCCGAAGCGCAGTGTGGGCGCGCTTTCGGGGTCAAACACCCTCACGTGCACGTCACCCCACGGGCCTTGTTCGGTGTAACTGTGGACAGACATGGCCTCTTGATCCCCCTTACTGTTGTTCGCGGGCTTGGGTAATGAACGCCTGGGCCTGTTCCAGGTCGGTGGCTGCCGAAAACAGCACCCCGAGTGCGTTCGTAATGTGCTCGCTAGCGGCGATGATCAGCATCGGGTCGTTACCAAACCCGATACCGTGCCCCAACTGGGCGATACGGTTCGCCAACTCCTCAGCGTTACCCGTGTGCATATGCGCCTCACCTGCCATCGCGACGGCATTACCCACGGCTTCGGACAGTTCGTCCAATTCAGACACGAGGCAGCGCCTTCGCCAACGTGCGGTGTGTCCTCCACAAGCCTTGGGCTTGCTGTATGAGGTGCCAGCGCACGGCGGGTTCCGATGCCCAGATCCCATGCGGCAGCGACACCTTCAACACGGGGCGGGA